>CALLCD010000149.1 GCA_938049795.1 uncultured Hyphomonadaceae bacterium
GGGTTCTCGTCGCTCATGGTCTAGACAATCGTCCGTGGTTCGTTACGCATCGCTGCAATGCCCGGAACAAGTTGCGTCAGGGCCACCCCGAATGCCGCCACGAGATACACTTCCGCGGTGCCGACAAAAACCAGCGACATCGCCGAAAACGCGAGCGCCACCAGACATATTACATAGCTCTGCCGACGCCGGAACAATCGCGCGGCCATCGCCTCGTTCAACGCATACCCAAAAAACGCCACGGGCATAATCGTATCAAACAGGACAATCGGCTGCCCCCGCACGACCACCGCATAGGCCGCCGCAATCGCATAGAGGAACAGTCCTGCCCCTGTAATCGGCCATGCCGCCTGTTGGGCCTGATTGCCCGCTGAAGATCCACCCGGTTTATCGCGCAAGCTCCGGCCAAGCAGCGCTGAGAAAATCCCGCCCAAAACACCAACGCCGAGCCAGACCGCGCCAATATAGTCGATCGACACAAAGAACATGCCTTTCATCGCCAGCCAATGACAGATCAAGGCGGCTGTGACCAACACGCCCCACATAATCTGGAACCGACCCGACAGGCTGGGCGTCGTCTGGCCCTCCTCGGCAATCTGGCGCACAAAGGCAATATCATCTGCAAGCGGTGTCTGTGTCATCTCGATCATTCTCCAACTACTTTGTATTTCAAAGTACACACATATCAAAATGAGTCAACATATATGATCGCCCCGCCCGCTCACATCCCGCGCGGGGTCATGCCAGCGGCCCGATAGATCTCATCAATCAGCGCCATGTTCGCGACGCCATCTTTGGGCGGCAGGACGGGCTCGGCTCTGCCTGCGACCAGATCGACAAAATGGGCCAGTTGATAATCATAGGTCGCCGGTCCTCCAGCCGGAGCCTCTGCAATGATCTCCGCAGCATCCGCCCCCTCCGGCCAGAGCTCGATCCGATACCCCATATGCGGCGCAATCGGATTGATCATGACGAGCCGCGCTTTGTCTCCGGTCACTTCGACCCGCGCCCCGCGTTCGATCCCCTTGGCCATGCTCGTCTCAAGCTCGGCCATGACGCCGCCCTCAAACTCCACGCGTGCCGACATTTCAAGATCAATCCCCGCCAGCCCCTCGGTCGCCCGTGCCGACACAACGCGTCCCGTTCCGCCCAGCCCCGTCCCGCCTAGCAAAGTCCGCGCCCAGTGAACCGGATAACAGCCCAGATCCATCAGCGCCCCGCCGCCAACCGCCAGCGTATGCCGGATCTCGCCCGCCCGTTCGGGTATCTCGACATTAAACACCGCCCGACACGTCCTCAGTCTGCCAAGCGCCCCGCCCCTGACCAGATCAAGCGCCGTCCCGAACGCCGGATGAAAGCGGTAGTGAAACGCTTCGAGCAAAACCGCTGAACTGCCGCGCGCCGCCTCGGCCATCGCGCGCGCCTCGTCCACATTCATCGCCAGCGGTTTCTCGCACAAGACATGTTTGCCCGCCGCCAGCGCCTTGATCGTCAGGTCCGCATGCCGGCTCGGCGGGAGCGCATTATATATCGCGTCCACATCCGCCCGCCGGACCAGCGCGTCATAGTCCGTCTCAATAGACCGTATACTGTGTTCTTTCGCAAACGCCTCAGCCCGCCCCGCCTCGCGCGCGGCCACCGCAACCACGTCCACATCATCCCGCCGCCCCGCCGGATCAATCAGCGCTTTCGGCGTAATTCGCGCCGCGCCCAAACACCCAATTGCCAGCATAGCCCGATACCTCCCTGATTCCTCGAAACATTTCCACAAAACCTGCCACGGCCCGCGCGCGAAAGTTAACAGATCGACCGATTCTGGTAACCCCGAGTTTACGGGAATTAACGACATTAACTGCAATCATGAACAGAAACCGTCATTCCGGTAACATCTTCTAAATCCTTAGCGGTCAATATCGGGTCAACAGCGCGGGCCATATTGATTTGCGTACCGAATGGAGTTCACATTTTATGCTCAACGATTTGATTAAACATGTAGGAACCGAAACCGGTTTAACGCAGAGCAAGGCCCGCGCTGCTATTGGAATTATCCTGAACGCTGCCGAGCGTCAGGCGTCCCCTTTTGCTTCGGCTATGTTCAAGGAACTGCCCGGCGCCAGAACTTTGGCTGCCAAAACCGGAAGCGAAATGGGCACCGCCACTGGCGAGATTGCCCGCTTGATCGAACGCACCCCGGGCGGACGCCGTTATGTCGCCTCGCAAATGATCCGCTCACTGCACAATCTTGATCTTGGACACCAGACCATTAGCAGATTGCTGCCCGTCATCTCCGAATATGTCGCCGAGCATAATGGGCTTGAAGGCTTCGGACATCTTGGTGACCTGATCGGAACCGATCTTGACGCCGATGCAGAAACCCAAGGCTCCATCGCCGCCTAAATTTTCGGCCACTCCATATCCATCAAGGCTTCCCGAACATGGTTCAGGAGGCCTTTTTGGGCTGGCTTGACCTCTCACCCCCAGACCTCGGTTTCAGGCTCCGTCAACGCAAAGCCTTTCTCTCGCTTTTTCGTGAACATGCGTGATTGGCAAGTGCGCGCGCTTTGCGGCAAAACAGACTGGTAGACAGAACAAGAGAAAGGTTTCCGATACACCACACCATACAGGTTCACTCCCTCCCCCTCCCAGAACCACTGGAATTGCCCGGTCTCTGTCCCTCCCCCTCAAAGAGACCCAGGCACGTGTTTTCGGAAACCTAAAGGGCTGACTTGCATCTTGCAGGTCAGCCCTTTTCCTTTGGTGATGCGGCGTATCTCACGCCTTCAATATCTTGAAAAATTACAATCCGCCTACATTGGCGTATCGCGCAGCGGCAGCAAGTCCGGAAACTCCGCCTCGCGCTTTTCCGCCTGCGCCATAAACGCTTCCTGCATATGCGGCGGCGCCAGCATCGACGCGTTCCAGACACCGATATAGTCGAGCGTGTCAGCGGTGGAATGGTCGCGGCCATAATTGATCACCACTTTTGATCCGGTCACCGCAATCGGATTTTTCGTCGCAATGTCAGCCGCGAGCCCCATGACATAGGTCATCATCTCCTCATACGTGTCGAACACATCATTGACGAGGCCGATCTCTTTGGCCGTGTCCGCTTTGAGCCGCCGCCCGCCATAGGCCATTTCCTTGACCCAGCCTTCGGAGACAAATCGCTGCATGCGCGGGAACGTGCCAACATCGGCGGTCATCGCAATATTGATCTCCTGAATGCAGAAAAACGCGTCCTTCGTGCACCAGCGAATATCCCCCGCCGAAATCATGTCCATCGCCCCGCCAATGACCCCGCCCTGAATGGCGAACAGCACCGGCACGCGGGCCTCTTCGAGCGCATTGAACGAGCTCTGGATCTGGCGAATGTTCGAGCGAAACTGCTCCGCGGCCACATAGCGATCCTGCTTGGCCGAGGTCACCGCGCCCTCGCTCGCAAACACCGACAAATCCATCCCCGCCGAGAAATGCTTCCCCGTCGAGGACACCACAATCACCCGCGCCAAAGCGCCATTGTCAATCGCTCGCACAATCTCCGGCAATTCGTTCCAGAACGCCTTCGTCATCGTGTTCAGCGCCCCTCCGCGCGACAAAGAGATATGCGCGATCTTGTTCTCGATCGACACGTCGAAACATTCGTATTTTTCCTTGAGCATTGCTGCGGCCTTCCCGTTCTAAGCTGATCTGAACGGCTAGCCTAACACTCCGCGCGGCGCGGCGCGAGATACCGCTAGGACAAGCAGACCTCACCCCAAAAAAAATCCGGCCGCCTCGCAGACGACCGGACCTTGTTTAAAGCTGCCAGACCCTAGTCCTCAAGCGCCGGAATGCGCAGAACCTGCCCGGGATAAATCTTGTCCGGATGGCTCAGCATTGGCTTGTTCGCCTCGAAGATGATCGGATACTTCATCGCGTCGCCATAGACTTTCTTGGCAATCGCCGACAGCGAATCGCCGCTTTCGACCGTGCGAAACACAGCTTCGGGCGCCGTATCATCGGTTGCAATATCCTCCTCAACCGTCTCCACGCCGTCAATATTGCCCGCCGCCAGAATGATTTTCTCACGCTGTTCTTGGGACGCCGCCTCACCCTTGAGCATCACCTTATTGCCTTTTATGACCACGCCAATATTGCCCAGATCCATGTCGGCTATCTCTTTCTGGATCGCCTCGGCCGAGCGTTCGGGCGTTTCAGGCTCATCGCCTCGGCCCAATAGTCGCTTACCGGCGTTCGCAACAAAATTAAAAATACCCATGATATCTCCCCTCAATTTGTGGCTAGGAATCAATGCTCCACGTTGCACCCTAGCGGAAACCATGCGCCCGTGCCAGCGAAAGCGAGCCGGCCAACCAAGCCTACCGCGCTGCCGCCCGCAAAAACGCTTCATACTCCGCCTTCGCATCGGCGGCATAGTCCGGATTATACCATTCCGCCATCGGCCCGCCAAAATACGCATTGTCAAAGCCATGCTCTGCGCCCTCGTAGATTTTCTGCCGGATGTTCGACGCGCCATCCTGCTCCAGATCAGCAAACACAGCTTGGCACTCCTCGAAATTGACCACCGAATCCGCATCCCCCATCAGCGCCAGCGTGTCCGGCCTCTGCGTCCAGCCATAAACCCGCGTCCGCGCGCCGATGCCGCAATAGGGATAGAATAGAACCGACGCTTTGATCTCGGGCTTGCCGCCATCATATTCGGACAAAGACGCAGGCAATTGCTCCGGCATATCAAGGCTGAGATAGTCCATCACCGACCACGCCCCATGCGACCAACCGGCCAGCACAATCCGCTCGCGATCAATCTCGTAATTGGCAAAAGCATGCTCCAGCGCGACCACAATATCGCCCGCCCGCTCCTGTCCGAGCAGCGCCTTGCCGCGGCACACTTCGGCGAGCGAGCTGTCCCGGTCAAACCCGCGCGGCGCATTCGACGACACGATCACCACCAGAAACCCCGCCTCATTGGCAATGTCGGCATATTCGCCATGACGCTCCAGATTGAGCCCGCCGCAGCCATGCATCTGCACCAGAAGCGGCACCGGCCCCGCCGCCAGAACCTCTGCGGACGGCTCCCGCACGCTCATATGCTCAACCAAGAGATCCGACAGCTCCGCCACCGTCCGCTTTTCCGGCTTGGACGCCATATAGGACAAGGCAATCGCCTCCCCCCGAAACACAATCAAACCACCGAGCAGCAGCACCAAAACAAGAAGACCAATAAGATATTTTTTCATGGGACGCCTTATCCGCCGAGGCCCCCTCAATGGCAAGACAGACTCCTGTAACGCGATGCCACCAAACGCAGTGCCATCCGCCCTTCCGCCAAAAAAAGTTTCCCTTTACGTCCACGTCACCCCCTAGCGCGCAGCTTGATGAGCCTGTACGGTCGCTCGCAATACAAAAACAATCAGGAGAAAATCGCCATGCGTGAAGCCGTTATCGTATCCACCGCCCGTACCGGGCTTGCAAAAACGGGCCGCGGCTCGCTCAACAACACGCATGGCATCACTATGGCTGGCCATGCCATCAAATCCGCGCTCGCTCGCGCCGGTGTCGAGCCCGAGGCTGTTGAAGATGTCTATCTCGGCTGCGCCCAGCCAGAAGGTGCGACCGGCCACAATGTCGCCCGCAATGCCGCGCTCTGGGCCGGTTGCCCGACCTCGACCTCCGGCGCAACAATCAACAGGTTTTGCTCGTCCGGCCTGCAAGCCATTGCCAATGCCGCCCACACCGTCGTTCAGGAAGGCGCGCCCGTGACCATTGGCGGCGGCGTGGAAAGCCTCTCGCTGGTTTCGCGTTCGGGCCATATGAATTTGCACCGCTACACTGAAGACCAGCTGATGAGCACCTACCCTGCGATCTGGATGTCGATGATCGAAACGGCTGAAATCGTTGCCGAGCGCTATGGCATCTCCCGCGAGTATCAGGACGAATATTCCGCCGAGAGCCAGCGCCGCACCGCCGAGTTCCAGAAAAACGGCTATATGGCTCAGGAGATCGAGCCGCTGAAAACCACAATGGTCCTGACCAATAAGGAAACCGGCGAAACCACCGAGCAGGAGGTCACCGTAGACCGCGACGAGTGCAATCGCCCGGGCACCACCGCCGAAGCGCTTGCAGGCCTCCAGCCCGTCCATCGCGGCGGCATGGTCGTTAAGGAAGGCAAATATGTCACCGCCGGCAACGCCTCCCAGCTTTCCGATGGCGCGGCCGCCGTTGTCGTCATGGAAGCGGCCGAAGCGTCAAAGCGTGGCCTGTCCCCCCTTGGCCGGTTCGCTGGCTTCAATGTCGGCGCGGTAGACCCTGATGAAATGGGCATTGGCCCCGTCAAAGCCGTCCCGCGCCTTCTGGAGCGTCACGGCCTGACCGTTGATGACATCGACCTCTGGGAACTCAACGAAGCGTTTGCCAGCCAGTGCCTCTATTGCCGCGACACGCTCGGCATTGATCCCGAGAAGTACAATGTGAATGGCGGCTCGATCTCGATTGGTCACCCGTTCGGCATGACCGGCGCGCGCTGCACGGGCTCGCTTCTGCTCGAAGGCCAGCGCCGCAAAGCCAAATGGGGCGTCGTCACCATGTGCGTCGGCGGCGGCATGGGCGCAGCGGGTCTGTTCGAAATTTACAGCTAAGCGCCCACATCCTCAAAACCCAGAAAAGCCCGCACTGCAAAGCGCGGGCTTTTTTGTGGCTTGTGGTGTCGCAGGCAATAATCAACGCTCGCCTCAAGACCCGGTTTTGACCGACAGTGCCCGTTCCAATTCAGCTAGCCTTGGGTTCATGTCCGGCCTTGCCTCCTCTTGACGCTGGTCTTCGGTGTTCTCGACACGGTTTCGACCTCTCGATTTTGCGCGATAGAGCGCTTCATCGGCTCTGGCGAACAGTTGGGTATATGTTTCCCCATCACGCGCCGTGGCCACGCCAAAGCTTGCGGTCAGGCGGATATTGCCGTCCAGCTCGGAATGTTCGAGACCTGCAAAGGCTTGCCTGATCCGTTCGGCTAATTGATGGGCCGCTTCACTGTCGCAATTCCAGATCGCAATGCAAAACTCCTCCCCACCAATCCGGCCTGCCGTATCGCATCCGCGTATCATCTTGGCGATCAGTTCGCCAAAGCCCACAATGACCGCATCGCCCGCCTGATGGCCCCATGTATCGTTGACCTGTTTGAAGTGATCTAAATCGGCGACGACCAGGCTGAGGGCACATCCTTCCGTGTGCGCACTTGGGAGAAGTTTTTGCATCGTGTCTTCAAACGAGGCCCGATTGTGCAGTCCGGTCATAGGGTCACGCTCGCTGCTTTCGCGTAGAGCGGTCATCCATTCAATGATCGTCGCAACGATCAGAACCATCGCATTGGTGACACCTTTCACGCCGAGCACGAGCCCGATCAGGGAATAATAAATCGACTCCCGATAGACCTCTGCCGGGATCGACCGTTCGAACATCAGTGTCAAAACCGGCCTGATGAGGAAGTCGGCGGCTTGAAACGCCATGACCGCAATAATGGCCACATCAATCACCGAGCGGCCGCGTGCGGAAAGTAGCGTTGTCACGCCCATGGCGAACATCACGCCATACCCCATATTGACGACAATCAGGCGCGGTCCGACGTCATTGGAAAAGCTGACGGTCAGCGCCAAGACCAATGCGCTGATCACGTAAACGGCCGCAAAGCTCCCGAGGTGAAGTCTCTGTCCCGCGCGCTCGCAGACCGATGCCAGCATGACAACAGAGCCAAGCGTGTAGAATAGCTGCGTTGTGTGAAACAAGTATGCCGCATCCGGAGGAAAAAAATGGGTGATCAAAAACCCGACGGCGGACAGCGCAAATGCAATGCCAAAGCCGAGCACATGGCGCTTGAGCCGACCCGCCCGCCACAGCACCACAAATGTTGCTGCGAAAAACAACGCCATAAGCGGTGTTACGAGTCCAAGTATTTGTGTCTGCATCACCCAATTCCGCTCTTATTGCACCAGGTTACATGGATAAAGTTAAGGTCGCCTTTAGGGGCCACACCGCAAAGCGCGGGCTTTTTTTGTGGCTGATAGCGGCACTCAACATCATAACGACCACACACCCAAAACACGATTTTTCTCAAGACTCACCCAAAAATACCGAAAAACAATCTCCAATAACCGTTTTTCGAAAATATTTTATTGATAAACGAGATATTCTGCGTTAGCGTGACCGGATCAACTGATGTGACTGAGGGTGATGGATATGTCCGAGACTGGGAAAGGCCGTTTCCGATGGGGTTTGGCGATTAAGCGGTTTGTTTTTCTGGCATTGCCGGTCCTTGTCATTGGCGGCGCGATTGCGGGCAATATGGTCATGGGCGCGCTCAAGCCTGCACCGGAAGAGAAGGAGAGCGTTGTCGAGGCGCTGCCGGTCCTCACCGCGATGAGCTATGCCGAGCCCGTCCAGTTGCGCGTCAGCAGTCATGGCGAAGTGCAGGCGCGCGCGGAAATAGATCTTGCAGCCGAGATGGGCGGACGGCTGACCTATATCGCGCCGGATTTCCTGCCCGGCGGGCAATTCTCCAAGGGCCAAGTTCTGTTTCGTCTTGATGACCGAGAGCTGAAATTGCGCGTGATCCAGGCCGAAGCCGCCATCGCGCAGGCTCGCACCAGCTTCATTCGCGAAACCTCCGAAGCCAATCTTGCCCGGCTCGATGCCGAAGACCTCGGCGTGGACAATGTGTCCGATCTCGCCCTACGCGGCCCCCAGATCGCCGAAGCGCAAGCCCAGCTTGCCTCCGCGCAGGCCGCGCTTGATGAGGCCCAATTGCAACTCGACCGCACCGTCATCCGCGCACCCTTTACCGGACGTGTACGGACCAAGCTGACCGACACTGGCGCTTATATTACCCCCGGGATGCAGCTTGGCCGCGTCTACGCTACCGATATGGTCGATGTCCCGATCCCGATGTCTGACAAGGATCTTGCCGCCCTTGGCCTTGGCATCGGCTTTGTCGAAACCGACGCAGAGCCCGGCCCGCCCGTCACATTGACCGCGACCATTGCCGACACACCCCATAGCTGGACCGGACGCATCTCGCGCACCGATAGCAGCTTTGATCCGGCGACGCGCGTTCTGTTTGCCTTTGTCACCGTCAAAGACCCCTATGGCGTCAATGCCGACAATGGCACCCCGCTAGCGCCAGGCCTGTTTGTCACCGCTGATATTGAAGGCCGCAAACTGGTCGAAGGCATTGTCGTCCCGCGCACCGCGCTTCGCGGTACGGATGAAATATTCGTCGCCCGTGAGGATGACACGCTGGAGGTCCGGCCCGTCAGGGTGGCGTCTTCAGATCGCGAGCGCGTGGTCATCGTGGAGGGCCTCACCGCCGGAGAACAGGTCATTGCCTCGCCCGTGCGCGGCGCTGCAAATGGCATGAAGATCCGCCCTGTCACGCCCGATGAGATGCCGGCCAATCTGGTGGCAGACAATCGTGATGACGACGCTGGTAGCAATGCTGCCGAGCCGGCACGATAGGAGCGCGCCATGACCGGTATTGTAAGATGGTGGGCTGACAATAGAGTGGCCGCGAACCTGTTGATGATCGCCATTCTTCTGGCCGGTCTCGTCGCTTTCTTTCGCATCGAGCGGGAGCTTGAGCCCTATGTCGAGTTCCCCGGTGCCGAAATCTCGATCGCGTGGCCGGGCGCCTCCCCGCAAGACGCCGAAGAACAGCTTATCGTCCGCCTCGAAGAAGCCGTCAGCGCCATCGAAGGCATCACCCAGATGTGGGCCATCGCGTCGGAAGGGTCCGGACGCCTCGTCGTCATCGGATCAAACGATATGGACGAGGCCGCCTTCCTCGAAGACATCAAACGGCAAATCGATTCGATCAGCACCTTTCCCGCCGCTGCCGAACCCGCGCAAATGCGCCTGTTCCAAAGCCGCAACGAAATCCTGCGCATTGCTGTCACCGGAGACGAGACGGTCAGCGAGCGCAGTTTGAAACGCTTTGCCGAAAGAACCCGCCGCGAGATCGCTCTGCTCGGCTATGTGCCTGCCGTCGAGCTGTTCGGCGTGCGCGGTGAAGAAATCTCCATCGAAGCCTCCGAAGAAGCCCTGCGCCAATATGGCCTCTCGCTTGGAGACCTCGCCAATGCCGTGCGCGGATCATCGGTCAATGTGTCGGCTGGCAATGTCCGCAGCGATGGCGGCAATGTCCAATTGCGCACCCGCGCCCAAGCGGACACACGGGCCGATTTCGAAAACATCATCGTTCGCCAGCAAGCCAATGGCGCACTGGTTCGTGTCAGCGATGTTGCCACGGTGATTGACGGGTTCGAACAGGTCAATCTGCTGGCCACGGCCAATGGCGAACGGACCATCCTCGTCAATGTCATGAGCGGGCCGCAAATGGATATTGTCAAAATGTCCGCCAATGTGAACGCCTATCTCGATGAAGCCGTCAAAGATCTGCCCGACGGCATCGACATGACCTTATGGGACGATTCGGCCGTCGATTATTCCGGCCGTATCCAGACCATTGGCACGAATTTCTTCACCGGCCTTGTGCTGGTCCTGATCACGCTGATGCTGTTCTTACGCCCCAAAATTGCGTTCTGGGTCGCCATCGGGATCGCAACCGCGTTTGCGGGCGGGCTCGCCTTGCTGCCCTTGTTCAATGTTTCGTTCAATATGATCTCGACTTTCGCCTTTTTGCTTGTGATCGGCGTGGTGGTCGATGATGCAATTATTGTCGGCGAGGCCATCCACACCCGCACCGAGGCGGGCGAAACCGGCCTCCCCGCCGCCGTCAGCGGGACCAGCATGGTGATCAAACCCGTCGTCTTCGCTGTCTTCACCACCATGATCTTCTTTGCGCCGTGGATGTTCCTGTCGGGCGGGACCAGCGAGTTTACCCGCGCCATATCGCTCGTGGTCATCCTTGCGCTCGTCTTCTCGCTGGTCGAATCTCTCCTCATCCTGCCCGCACATCTGGCGCATCTGAAACCGATGAACCCGAAAAACCCGGTCACACGGTTCCAGGCCGGGCTCGCCAACAGCATTGTCTGGTTCGCCGAGCACATTTATCGCCCGATGATGATCGGCGCACTTCGCCAGCGTTATCTCACCGCTTCGATCTTTATCGCGATGATGATCCTGTCGGTTGGCCTGTTGACCAATGGACTTGTGAAAACCGCATTCATGCCCGAAAGCGAGTCCGACCAGATCGCCATCACCGTGGAGCTTCCCGCCGGCACGCCTTATGCGCGCTCGCTTCAAGTGCTCCGGCAGATCCAGATCGCCGAGAAACAGCTCGAACAGGAGGTCAATGACAGCACCGGCGGCGAAGGCGAGCTGATCGAGAACTGGTACACCCGCTCGCGCGACAATAACATCCTCGCCCTCGTCAAACTCGTCCCGCCTGAAACACGCACCCTAAGTGTCAGCGAAACGGCCGACCGCCTGCGCGAACTGATCGGAGATGTGCCGGACGCGGAAACCGTCACCGTCGAGTTCAAGGACGCCAATAATGATCCGCCCATCCAATACGTCCTCAACTCGCCCAGCCTCGAAGACCTCAACGCCGCCGCCGATGATCTCATGGCCAAATTGCGCAGCTATGAAGGCGTCTACAATGTCGTTAATGATGCCCAGAGCGCAGCGGACGAAATCCAGTTCGACCTGAAACCGGGCGCCGAAGCGCTTGGCCTGACCACCGCCGATGTCGCCCGTCAGGTCCGTCAGGGTTTCTTTGGCGAGGAAGTCCAGCGCCTGCCACGTGACGGTGAAGATGTCCGCGTCTATGTCCGCTATCCGCGTGCCGACCGCGAGTCGATTGATTTCCTGAACAATATACGCATACGCACAAATGATGGCCGCGAGATCCCGCTCTTCTCCGTCGCCGACATCCGGTTCGAGCAGGGCGTGACCCAAATCCTGCGCCGCGAACGCCAGCGCGCCATTGTCGTCAGCGCCGAGATCGTTGCCGAACGGATTACCGAAATCCGCGAGGAGCTTGACGAGACCTTCTTCGAAGATTTCGACGCCGCCCATCCCAATGTCAGTCGCGGCAATATCGGACGCGCGCAAGGCGAAGCCGAGTTCATGGCGGAGATTATGATCTTCCTGATGATCGCCATTGGCGTCGCCTATTTCCTCGTGGCGGTGGCGTTCAAATCCTATGCCGAGCCTGCGCTGATCCTGCTCGCCGCCATTCCGTTCTGTTTTACCGGCGCGATGGTCGGGCATTTGTTCATGGGCGTCCCGCTGAGCATTCTGTCCTATATGGGCATTATGGCCGCCGCTGGTGTCGCGGTGAACGACAATCTCGTCCTGATCGACTATGTCCACCAATTACGCGACAAGGACATGGACGGGGCCGAGGCGCTGGTTGAGGCCGGCACACGCCGCTTCCGTCCGATCCTTCTGACCTCGCTGACCACCTTTATCGGCCTTGTCCCGCTCATGTCCGAACGCTCCTTACAGGCCCAGTGGCTCATCCCGATTGCCATCGGTTTGGCCTTCGGCGTCGTCTTCGCCCTGCTCGTCACCCTGTTCTTCGTGCCTGCGCTTTACGGGATTGGCGCGGACATCAAACGCTTCTTCAAATATCTGATCTCGGGCAACACGCAGGCGAGGTTCGATGCCAAGCTGACCGGCCCTCCCGCCCACGACACCCGTTCGGCAACACCAGTGGGGGAGACAGCGCGCTAGGCCCACATCACGCCACCCGCACCGCCCCGAGCACGAAAGCGACCACTTTCGCCTCGGGCATCTCGCACGGCTTGAGCAGCACTTTGCCAGAGCGCGGCAGATAGAGATTGAAACTGACATGATCGCGCCCGCCCAGCGCTTCGGCATAAAGCTTGACCTGCCGCCCGCCGGCGAGCCGTTCCACCGTCACCCCATAGGGCGCACCCTCAAACTGCGCTCTGAAATACCCCGTCGGCAGTCCCTCAAGCGCGGCCAGAAACGCCTCCACCGCGCCAGCCCGTTACTCCGTCCGCCGATGCAGCACCGCGTTGACAATCGCAAGCACCAGAAACACCGCCGCCAGCGCGAACAGCGATGGGCTGGTCTCAGCGGTAAAATGCTCAGGCACAAATCCCGTCCCCGCCGACAGCGCCGCCTCAAGCCCTTCGGCCCCGTCCGCATAGCCGTTCGGCGTCACCACACCCAAAAGCGGCGACAAATGGAACACCACCGCCCCCAGAAACGGCAACACAGCCAGCGGCGCGCCAATTTTCGTCCGCGTCATCGGCAAAATCACCAGTGCGCCCGCCACAAGCTCCAGGAGCCCCGTTGCATAATTCACAAGCGGAAAGAACAGATCCGCCATCGGAAACCCAAGCCCGACCGCATTCATCTCGATCAACGGAAAAATATGCGCCCCGCCGGCAAATTTCGTTATGCCGAAAACGACCAAAAAGCCGCCAACAGCCAATGATAACAGCCATTTCGCAATATTCATGGTCAGTTCTCCTATCATAAGGCGCGCGCTCACTATTGAGTACAAGACCCGTCATAGGCCAAAGTTCAACGCCCACCTATACGGGTAGAAAACAGGTTCACGCGGCAGAGTCTGTCAAATTCTTGCAGAAAGCCCGCAAAGCCATTTGAAACTTCCTCTATAAAGACTTATTAGAGTATTGGGGTACAAATTCGCCAGAGGCAAACAATCATGATGCATCCTTCAACAATGAAGCTGGTTGACCGGCTTTGTGCAATGACCGCGCAGGGTAAGATCAATTGGGCTCATGGCGAAGCTCCTGAGAGTCTGGTGTACGACACCGAAGGGTATCGCGTCATATTGCATGGCGATCCAACAAATATTCAACTGACTGATTCGTCCGGCGTCGAGCTTGAAAACGTCACGGCAGCCGATCTTGCCCAAACCTCGCATGCCGAAAGCGGCACCTATGACGCCGTCGTCGCAAAACTCCTCATCGACGCTCAGCGGCATGCGCGCGGCACGGAAACCGCCATTAGCACCGTCCTGCAAGGGCTCGATCTCGATGGCGACGGCATTGTCGATATGCCGATGGAAGACGGTTTGGCACCCACCGCCGAAGAGATCGCCGATCCTGCGCCCGACATGGCCGAAGACACGGCCGACGAATCCGGTGTGGCCACCCTTGCCGATGCGGATGTGACCGATGTCAGCAATGCCGTCGCCTCTCTGGCAGACGAAGTGAACCAGAACGAGACCGGCAGGCTGGCCGATGCCGCTCCAAAAGGGCTTGACGTCACGCCCGAGGAGACCATCCAGACCGCCCCCCACACAGAAGCCCCCAATGCCGGTACGGCCGCCGGTCTCGGCATGGCAGGGCTGGGCGCAGCCGGTCTTCTCAAGGCCGCTCGCCAGGCCCCTGCCCCCTCAACGCGCCCTGAAGAGACGCCTCAGACACTCAGCCGGCCCGACATCGAACGCGCTGTGCCTGACATCGAAATGCCACAGCCCTTGCAAGCAGATGTGAACCCGACGACGCCACAGGCTGAGACCGGCTTCAATCTCTCATCAACCGATGCCAGCGCGACACCTTTGCAATTGGACCCGCTTCCCTCGCATACACCTGCCGATCCGGCAGCCCCCGAAGCCGTGGCATCTGCCGGAGACAAGAGCGACACATTTGTCCCTCCTGAACCGGGCCAGGTCTTGTCGTTGAGCGGGCTGACAAATGGTTCGTCAAAAGACAACCCCGTCATGGCGGGCACGGCAACCACCTTGTCACATGTCAATCCAGCCGCGCCACAGGTCGATGAACCGGCCATCATGGAGCCGCCAGCCCTTCCCGAGGAGCTATCTCCTCCGGAAAGCCCTGTCGCCACAGCGCCTGTCTCTCCGCCAACCCCCGAGCCCGAGCCAACCGTCGAAGCGGAGCCCGAGCCTGAGCCCGAGCAGGTCAAAGAAACCCCTCGACCGTCGCGGTTTAATCCCTGGATCTAGCGACAGATCTCTGATTGATTTGGCGTAAACTCTTTCTGCCATGAGGAAACATGTTGCATTGCAGCAACCCCTTGGCAGAGAAATGTCCGTCGCAATCAACTTCATGCCAAAGTTCCCTTGCCCCCTCGCCGGTATGCGCCGTAAACACGTTGCGGAGCATGCGGTCACAGGTTCAGATGTGCGCATGGAGAAAGCATAGGGATTTCAGAATGCAAACCAGATTTTCGGCCGCTCTACGGCTCGGCACCGTTAGCTTGCTCGCGCTAAGTGCAAGTCTCTCGCTTTCCAGCGCCCAGACAAATGCGGACGAGGCCGACGAGTTCCGCCTTGATGAAGTTCAGGTCACCGCCCAGCGCGTCACCCAGAACATTCAGGACGTGCCGATCTCGATCACCACCCTGTCGGGCGACAAGCTTGCAAACATCTCCGCAGGCGGCGCCGACATCCGCTTCCTCTCCGCCCGTGTGCCAAGCGTTGTGGCCGAGAGCTCCTTCGGCCGCAGCTTCCCGCGCTTCTACATTCGCGGCATCGGCAACACCGATTTCGACCTCAACTCGACCCAGCCCGTCTCGCTCGTCTATGATGATGTGCCCTATGAGAACCCGATCCTGAAAGGCTATCCGGTCTTCGATATTGCCCAGATTGAAGTCCTGCGCGGCCCGCAAGGCTCGCTGTTTGGCCGCAACACGCCGGGCGGCATCATCAAGTTTGACAGTGTAAAACCCAGCGAAGAGACCAGCGGTTATGCCCGCGTCGCTTATGGCCGCTTCAACACGGTTGATGTCGAAGCCGCCTTCGGCACCGGCCTCGCAGACGGGCTCTCCTTCCGCGCCTCGGGGCTCTACCAACGCCGCGATGATTATGTCGATAATGCCTTCACTGGCACCGAGGATGATTTCGAAGGCTTTGAAGAATTTTCCGGACGCCTGCAACTGCTCGCAGAGCCAACTGACAACACATCTCTGCTGATCAATCTGCATGGCCGCACTGGCGACAGTTCCGCCCGCCTGTTCCGCGCCAACATCATAGATCAGGGCCAGCGCGGTCTTGGTGCAAATTTCGACCGCGATGTCGTATCGTTCGATGGCCTTAACGATCAGGAGCTTAACGCTTACGGTCTTAATCTGACCGCCAATTGGGGCATCACCGACGCCATCGAGCTGACCTATATTTTCGGCTTCGAGACCGCAGACGTGTCCTCACGCGGGGACATTGATGGCGGCTCGGGTGCCGCCTTCCTGCCCACCGGCTCGACCCCGGGCTTCATCCCCTTCCCCTCCGAAAGCGCTGGCAATGTCGATGATCTCGACCAGTTCACCCACGAACTGCGCATCGCTTACGACAATGGCGGCCCCTTGCGCGCTCAGGGCGGTATCTTCGTCTTTGATGAAGATGTTCAGATCACCTCGGAAAGCTTCAACTCTCTCGCCCCGGGCAATCCGCTTAACGGGCTCGCCGTGCGTAACCAGTCCACGGACAGTTTCGGCGTCTTCGGCTCGCTGACATATGATGTGACCGACCAGCTTACCGTCTCGGGCGGACTGCGCTGGACGAATGACGAGAAGGATTTCTCCGTCGAACGCTTCCTCAGCCCGTTCGGCGCTGGCCCGCTCGGCCCGATCACCGCTGCCCCCGAGGATGACGAGATCAGCTGGGATGTCTCGGCCAATTATGCGGTCAATCCAGACGTTAATCTCTACACCCGCATCGCCCGCGGCTTCCGCGCGCCCTCCGTTCAAGGCCGTCTCGTCTTTGGCAACACAGTATCGGTCGCCGATTCCGAGACCGTCACCTCCTATGAGGCGGGCCTCAAAACAGAGCTCCTCGACGGACGCCTGCGCTACAATCTCTCCGGTTTCTACTATGAGCTAGAGGACCAGCAGCTTACCTCCGTCGGCGGGACCAACAATACGGTCGCCCTGTTCAATGCCGACAAAGGCCGCGGCTTCGGCTTTGAGGCTGATATCGAAGCCATCCTGTTTGAAGGCTTCACCGCCACCGCTGGCCTTTCTTACAATGACACTGAAATTCGCGATGAAGGCCTGCTCATCCCGACCTGCGGCGCGCCCTGTACCGTACTCGATCCAGTTGATGCGGATGGCAATGCCTTCGTCGACGGCAACCCGTTCCCGAATGCGCCTGAGTGGATCTTCAATGCCACCGCCCGCTATGCCTACCCGATTCAGGGCGGAGAGCTGTTCGTCTTCACCGATTGGGCGTATAAGGATGATGTCAATTTCTTCCTCTATGAGAGCATCGAGTTTGGCGAAGACGGCTATTTCGAAGGTGGCCTCCGCGTCGGCTATGAATCAGATCGCGGCTACACCGCCTCGGCCTATGTCCGCAACATTACCGGCACGGACCGGCTGACCGGCGGCATCGACTTCAACAATCTCACCGGCTTCGTCAACGAGCCACGGATCTGGGGCATCGAGCTCGGTTACAAATTTTAGACCGCATACACATGGCCCCTTGCCAGACAATCTTTTCGGAGGCTAAACTCTAAGAAAGGTTGTTTGGGAGGACCCTATATATGCGCGCATTTTTTACTGCTTTGTTTTTGTTGCTGAACGGTTCTTGGGCGATGGCGCAGATACCTCAGCCGCCGATCGAGGCTTATGGAAATCTGCCAGAACTCTCTGCTTTTGCTATTTCTCCGAGCGGAGAGCATATTGCCTTTATCAACAGAAAAGACGACCTCAACACGCTCATTATCATGAATAGGCAAACCGACGAAAGGTGGGGCGTCGAGCTAAGCGATACGAAAGTGACGCAAGTGAGCTGGTCTGGTGACAGCCACATTATTGTTGGTGCGTTCGATGCGATGCGCTTCCGAGGCGTTGCAGGAAAGTATAATTATTCAGCCGCCTTTTCGATCAATATTCAAACACGGAAAATGAAGCGACTCTTGGGAAGAACGGACACGCTCTATCCCAATCAGACTGGCATAGGCTACATCGTGGGTCATTCCGACGATAATGAAGATTTCGTCTATATGCCGGCCTATTCCGGATCTGGCAGTTCCTCACCGCCTTACAGTCTCTTCCGCGTTGATTTGGACACCGGACGAGGACGCATCGTCCAGAGAGGGAACAAGGACACGAAGGATTATGTTGTCGGCAGCGATGGTACAGTTCTGGCGGAAGAACGTTATTCCAACCGCACCAACAGATATCAGATCAGAACCAGACATAACGGATCATGGGAAACCATATATGATGAGGAATCTCCCGAGGGACCGCGCGGGCTTATCGGGACATTGCCAGATGAGTCCGGTCTTGTCTTTTTTAGAGAGATCGATAACGGCTTTAATGCGCTCTATAAAATGGACTTCTCCGGAAATTTCTCGGGCCCGATCATGGCCAGAGACAGTGTCGAGATAAGTCGGGTACTGATTGATGAAAACCGGGTTGTTATCGGTGTCGAATATGGCGGGCTAGAACCCAGTCACGAATTTTTCGATCAGGCGTTAACGGACGAGATCGAGGCAATTCGTGGGCGTGCCGGAACCGCCTCGGTCCGGATAAGATCATGGACCGCCGACTGGAGCAAAATTATCCTCTATGTCGAAGGCAGCAATTTTGCCGGAGACTATCTCCTATTGGATCGGTCAACCGGAGAGCTTTCCAATCTGGCAAAATCGCGCAGTGATATCCCGACCGAAGCGATCAGCGAAGTTCTTACAATCGAATATAAAGCGCGTGACAATCTGGTAATTCCCGCCTTGCTTACGGTGCCGCGGGGGGCCGAATTGACGAACTTGCCAATGATTGTGATGCCTCATGGCGGCCCCGAAGCCCATGATCAGGTCGGGTTCGATTATATGGCTCAATATTTCTCTAATCGCGGCTATCTGGTGTTCCAGCCAAACTTTCGCGGGTCCGACGGATTTGGCACAGAGTTCACAGAGGCCGGATATGGCGGCTGGGGGTCAACCATGCAGCACGATATCACGGATGGTGTAAAATCTCTGATACGAGGCGGTCAGGTCGATCCAGAGCGTATCTGTATCGTCGGATGGAGCTATGGCGGGTACGCCGCGCTGGCAGGCGGTGCGTTTACGCCTGATCTCTACCAATGCGTCGCCTCAATTGCCGGTGTGTCCCACCTCCCACAAATCCTCGTTGACGAGAAACGCGATCATGGACGCGATCACTGGGTTGTCGAATACTGGGAAGGCGCAATGGCAAATGGGGATGCAAGCCGGGATGTTCTGCGTCAGAAGTCACCCGCAATGTATGCCGAGAACTTTGAAGCCCCCGTCCTGTTGATGCACGGGCGAGATGATCTCGTGGTCAAAATCAACCAGAGCCGGATCATGCGCCGCGCCCTGCGCCGGGCCGACCAGCCTGTCGAATTTGTCGAGTATAAGGGCGGTGATCACAGCCTGCTCACCCCCGGCGACCGGCTTCAAGCCCTTCAGGAACTTGACCGCTTCATCACCAGCCATATCGGTGCCAATTAGAGCGCGCCAACGAAGGGAAACATATCGCTTGCGAAACTATCCATGAGTTAATGTAATTGCCACGAAAAGATCACAGACTCGTGTCAACTCATACCCAGCGAGCGGGGGAGCGCAAATCTTCTCTGTCGCACTGGATCAGTTAGAGATTGAGGAGTGTACTCCATGAATAAGATCGCAATCGGCCTGTTGGCCTCTGCAATGCTCGTCGCCTGTACGACGGACCCGAACACCGGCCAGCGCCGCGTTTCCAAAACAGGGATCGGCGCCGGTGCAGGTGCGGCGGTGGGGGCCGGAGTGGGCGTCCTCTTCGGCGGGAATGATAAGCGCAATGCTGCCATTGGTGCAGCGGTGGGCGGTGTCGCCGGAGCCGGTGTCGGGGCCTATATGGATCGCCAGCAAAAACGCCTCGAAGAACAAACCGCCGGAACCGGCATCGAAGTTGTGCGCAATGGCGATCAGCTCCAGCTTGCCCTGCCATCGGACATTTCTTTCGCCAGCGGCGAGGCCGACATCCAGCCGGGCTTTTATGACCCGCTCAATGATGTCGCCAATACGCTGGTCGAGTTCCCCTCAACCGCCGTTGACATTATTGGCCATGCCGACAGTCAGGGCGCGGAAGAGTTCAATTTGCGTCTATCCGAACAGCGCGCCACATCGGTTCAGTCCTACCTGTTAAACCAGGGCGTGACACCCGTTCGTCTGGCTGCAACCGGCTATGGCGAAACCCGTCCGATTGCCTCAAACGAGACCGCCGATGGCCGCGCGCGCAATCGCCGTGTCGAGATCGTGCTAACCCCGATTGTCGAGGAAGAGAACCCGTCATAGACGCAGATTTCTTCCAAGACAAAAGAAGGCCGGAGCAGAACGCACCGGCCTTCGCTTTTTATAGACTTCGCACAAACGCCGATTACGCTGCCGCTTTCTCCGCCGCTGGCGCGAAGCGATCATAAAACCCTTCGCCCTTGGCCGCCATGTCGCGCAACATATCGTTTGGCCGGAACCTGTCGCCATATTTATCGGCCAGACGGTCCGCCTCGGCGACAAATTCCTTGATGCCCCAGATCAGATCGACATAGGAACAGCATCCGCCGGTATAAGGCGCAAAGCCCCATGCCAGAATGGACCCAATGTCCCCATCGCGCGCATCGGTAATCACGCCCTCTTCAAAACAGCGCGCCACTTCGATGGCCTGCCGCACAAGGAAGCGATTGGTCAGCTCTGTCTTCATCGCAGGCGGACACTCATCTACCTTCACGTCGATCTGGCTGTTCAAATCAGGCCAAATCCGCGTCGGTTTGCCATTGTCGCCATAATCATAAAAGCCCTTGCCAGCCTTGCGGCCAACACGTCCCTTATCCTCGACAATCCACGCCATCATCTGCCCGAGCTCATTGCCCGAATAGTCAATGCCGGACGCCTCTGCCATTTGGCGACCCACTTTCAGCGCCGTGTCCAGCCCAACCGAGTCCGACACTTCCAGCGGTCCCATCGGCATGCCGCACTGCCGCCCGACATTCTCGATAATCGCAGGCTTGATACCCTCGGCGAGCATGGACAGCCCTTCTTGGGTGTACGTCCCAAAGCAGCGCGAGGTGTAGAAGCCGCGACTGTCATTGACCACAATCGGCGTCTTGCGAATGGCCAGCACATAGTCAACAGATTTGGCGAGCGTCGCCTGATCGGTCTTCTCGCCCATAATAATCTCGACCAACCCCATCCGCTCGACCGGCGAGAAGAAGTGGATGCCGATAAAGTTCTCAGGACGGCTTGACGCTTTGGCCAGTCCCGTAATCGGCAGCGTCGATGTGTTCGAGCCGAAGACCGCGCCCGGCTCCAATTGCGCCTCGGCCATTTCCGTGATCTTGGCTTTGAGCTCCGGATTTTCAAACACCGCTTCGACCACAAGGTCTGCGCCTTTGAAATCGTCATAATTGTCCGTGGTCGTGATCAGATCGAGCAGAGCCTGCCCTTTCGCCTCGGTCGTCTTGCCGCGCTTGACCGCTTTCTCAACGAGACGGCGCGAATAATCCTTGCCCTTCTCGGCGTTTTCTTTGGACACATCGACCAGCACAGTCGGAATGCCCGCCTTGGCTTGCACATAGGCAATCCCTGCGCCCATCAGCCCTGCGCCAATCACGGCGATCTGCTTGAACTCGGTCTTCTCGAAGCCCGCCGGACGGTTGCCGCCCTTGCCAAGCGCCTGCATCGACAAGAACAGGGACCGGATCATCGCCTTCGCTTCTGGCCGCTCTTGCGTGTTGATAAAGTAGCGCGTCTCAACCCGAAGCGCTGCGTCGATTGGCAATTGCGTGCCCTCATAAACGCAGGAGAGAATGTTCTTCTGCGCCGGATAATTGCCATAGGACTGCGCCGCCAGCATCGCGTTTGCCATGGTCGCAACCTGACCGGCGCCGGGCGAGCGATGCACCACACCGCCGGGCATTTTGAAGCCCTTCTCATCCCAAGGCGCTTTGGCATCCGGATTGGCGAGCACCCACGCTTTCGCCTTTTCAGCGGTCTGAGCTGCTGGCGCCAACTCATTGACCACGCCAAGGCTAAGCGCCTTATCCACCTTCATCGACTTGCCTTGCAAGATATGCTCGAGCGCGGCCTGAACACCGATCAGGCGCGGCAAACGCTGCGTCCCGCCTGCGCCCGGCAACAGACCAATCTTCGCTTCGGGCAGACCAAATTGCAGCTTCGGATTATCATCCGCCGCCACACGGTAATGACACGCCAACGCCACTTCGAGGCCACCGCCCAGCGCCAGCCCATTGAGCGCCACCGCCACTGGCTTGCCGCATGTCTCAAGCTCGCGCAGCGTCTTGTTGAGCGAAAAGCCGCGATCAAACTGCGCCTTTTTCAGCTCAGCTTCGGACATATCCGCTTTCGGCTTACCGCCCGCCTGCTCGCCCATCTCGCCAAGGTCCGCGCCCGCGCAAAAGCCCGACGCTTTGCCAGACGACAGCACCGCGCCGACAATTTTGTCGTTCGTGGCAATCTCATTTGTGATCGCGATAATGTCGGCAATCGCCTTACCCGTCAGCGTGTTCATGCTCCGTCCGGGCACATCAAACACCGCGTGCGCAACGCCGTCGGCGTCAATCTCGAAGGAAAAAGTCTCTAGGTTCATGTCTTCTGTCTTTCTAAAAATTATGGTTGCCAGCCCGTATCAGGCGGCGTTTCAATCTCTGGAGCGGGCTTTGGCTTGCCGTCCGTATCAGGCGTGGTTTCAGGCATGGAAGGCGGCGGCAATTGCGCTTCAATTGCGCTCGCGACACCCTCAAGATCGGTAAACACATCTTCATGCGTCACCAGAATGACCTTCCAGCCAAGCGCGACAAGCCGCTTCAACCGGCGTTCCTCATGGGACAGCTCGCTTGCCAGCGCCACTTTGGAATTGTCAAACTCGACCACCGTCTTGCGCGCAATACAGGCAAAGCTCGCCGTCACATCATGGATCGGATAAAGCCGCCGGAAACTCGCCCCACCAACCTGTTTACGGCGCAGCCGCGTCCAGAGGCGACGTTCGCCTTCTGCCGCATCCCGCCTCACAGCCTTGGCCGGGCGCTGTTTCTTTTTACCTGTTTCCGCCATCACGTTCACGCCCGCCAGACCGGCCTCTATATCCGCTCGATAATTGTGGCCGTGCCCATGCCCGCGCCCACGCAGAGCGTCACCAGCGCGGTTTCCTTGCCCGTGCGCTCAAGCTCATCGACCATAGTCCCGAGCAGCATGGCGCCGGTTGCTCCAAGCGGATGGCCCATCGCAATCGCGCCGCCATTGACGTTCATCTTGTCATGATCAATGTCCAGCAATTGCATCATCAGCATAGGAACGGATGCAAACGCCTCATTGAGCTCATAAATGTCAATGTCGCCGACTTCCATGCCCGCTTTCTTGAGCACTTTCTGCGTTACATAGGTCGGTCCTGTCAGCATGATGCCCGGCTCCGAACCAATTGACGCCATCGCCCGAATGCGCGCGCGCGGCTTGAGGTCATGCTTCTCGCCCATCGCCTTGGAGCCGAACAGCACAGCCGCCGCCCCATCCACAATACCGGATGAATTGCCCGCATGGTGGACATGGTTGATCGCTTCAAGTTCGGG
>CALLCD010000150.1 GCA_938049795.1 uncultured Hyphomonadaceae bacterium
CCGCGCTGCCGGCCCCCGAAGAGGACACCCCCGCCAAACCCAACGTCAAACTCCCCCCCGGCGACATGCAACAACCCATCGACTACGTCCCGGAGGAATAAGTTCCGTGCACGACTCCCCGCGGCTCGACCGCGGGGCCCATCACCAAATTCTCACAACCAACAAAAAGCCAACCTACTCGTAAGCTCCCTCAAACAGGAGCCCCACCTGGCACACCCCCCTAAACCTCACCCCCCAAAGACGCCAGCAACTCCCAAGTATAAAGTCCCGTCCGGTGTCCGTCGCTGAACTCGATCCGCACCGCATAGCGCCCCGTTGGATGCGCGCCGATCACATCAATATCATCCGGGATCGGCGCTTGCGGTGGAGGCGGACCATTGCCATGACCCTTATTCTCCGCAGACGGACTCGCCGCGCGCAACTCCTTATACGGAATATCACGCTGCGTGCCATCCCGAAACGCCACCCGCAACCGCCGCGCCGTGCGCCCGAACCGCAACTCGGCCGGCCAGCTCATGCCATTTCCGCATCGGTCAGCTCGCGCGCCTCGTCTTCGAGCATGATCGGCACCCCGTCGCGCACTGGAAAGGCCAGCCCCGCCGCCTTCGAGACAAGCTCACCGCGCGCGCGATCATAGACCAGCGCCCCGCGCGAGATCGGACAGATCAGAGTTTGCAGAAACAGCGGGGCAGGGCCGGTCTGCTGCACGGTTTCGGATGTGTCGGCGTCAGTCTCGTCAGTCATTGCAGGCTCTGGCCCTCATTGCCATCCGCTTGGGATGTGTTCATTTCCATCAACTGGATCAGCGTTTCGGTGCGCGCTTGAAGGTCCGGCGTCTCGAGCAAGGCCTGTTTTTCGATCACACCAAACGGGCACCCCGCGCTCAGCGCACTGACCAGCGTCTCAATTTCCGCATCGGCAATAATCGCCCATTCCGTCTCAAGCCCCTTGGCCTCGGCATAGGGTTTGAGGGCCGCAATGATCATCTCGTGATCGGGTTTGCTAAAAGCTTTGGGCGGCAACATGTCATCCGTAAACAGCGTATAGTCCGCTTCAACCTCGCGATAGGGTTTGTGCGTTTGCAATTCAGTTTCGATGCGATACCGGATCACGCCCTGTAAGGTGATCAGATACCGTCCGTCGCGCGTTTCCGAATAGTCGGTAATCTCGCCAACACAGCCAACCGATGCCAGCGCGGGACGCATACGGTCGCCACCTGTCGTCTGGATCATACCGATGAGCTTATGGGTCGCCATCGCATCATCCAGCATGTTCAGATAACGCGGTTCGAAGATGTTCAGCGGCAGCCGCCAGCGCGGAAACAGCAGCGCCCCCGAAAGTGGGAACACAGGGATCTGCGACGGTAAATCGCTCGGCGTCTGGTAGCGGCTGTGGTCCACAAGGGATCTCTCTTTTGGTAGGCTAGGCAAACATCAGCGAAGACAATCGACGGCGCCCATTCACCGTCACCGGATCACCAGGTCCGGCTGCTTCAAACACTTTGAGAAGTTCTTCCTTGGCTTGCCCGTCCTGCCAGTTCACATCCTTGGCGAGAATGGTGAGCAAATGGTCGCAAGCCTTATCGTTCTGTCCCGCGCTGACATATTTCTGCGCCAGATCAAACCGCGCCGCATGATCATCCGGATTGGCCGTCACCAGATCAAGCGCTTTGGTCAACTCATCGGCAGGGGGCGCATCCGCCGTCAACTCCAGCGCCAGCCGCACGCTCTTGATGTCCGGATCATTCACCCGATCCTCGGGCACCATATCCAAGACCTCCTGCGTCTTGTCCGTCTCGCCAATCGCCAGATAACATCGTGCAAGCCCGGCCAGCCCCTTCAAATTCGAGGCATCTTTGGACACAATATGCGCGTAAATCTCCGCCGCGCGGGGCAGGTCGCCATCTTGGAACGCTTTCTCGCCCGCCTCCAGCGCATCGGCCAGCTCCACCGCGCTATCAGTTCCCGTCAGCAGCTTATCAATCCAGCCGCGCACCTGTCCCTCCGGCAGTGCGCCCTGAAACGCATCCACCGGCTTACCCTTGTCAAAGCCGAACACCGCGGGAATAGACCGCACGCCCAGCTGGCCCGCAATCCCGGGGTTCTCGTCAATATTGATCTTGACCAGTTTGACATTGCCATTGTGACTGTTGACCACGCGATCCAGAATCGGGATCAGCGTCCGGCACGGCCCGCACCAAGGCGCCCAGAAATCGACAATGACCGGGGTCGTCTGCGACGCTTCAATCACATCGGTCATAAAGGTCTGATCCGACCCCATAACCACGTTTTCGCTCGTCTCGGTCGCTGAGGGGGCATCAGGGGGGGCGGCATGCGGCATATCAGGCTCCTTGGCAGTCTCGGCAAAGATAACGGCTTTGTGAGCGCCTTATTTGGAGGTAAAACCGCTCCGGCGCAACCATTTCGCCCAATATATACCGTCAACCCTCTGTGATTGCGGCGAAATCCACCACCTCCACGCTGTGTCCTGTCGCCGCCACAAACGCCCTGAAATCCGCCTGCGTCACCCGCACCGTGCCCGTATTGCGCAAGGGATGGAAATTCACCTCGTCCGCCTCCGCCAGCGTCCGCTCCATCACAAACCGCACCCGCCCCGCCACATCATTGACCAGCGCAAACCCCGTCACCGACCCCGGCGTCACCCCCAGCGTCTCCAGCAACAAATCCTCGCTCGCAAACGACAAACGCTTCGTCCCCAGCACCTTATGCAGCCGGTTGAGCCGCAATTCCGCCTCCGCCTCCGCCGAGACCAGCACCAACGCCCCCGCCTTGTCCTTCAAGAGCAAATTCTTCGAATGCGCGCCCGCCAGCCCCGCCTTCATCTCCCGCCCGTCTGCAACCGTAAACACCGGCGCATGCCACACCGCCTCATAGCCAATGCCAAGCGTGTCGAGATAAGCAAGAAGGGCGTCCGGCTCTGTCATCATATCCCCGCCAGTTTCGCCCCGCCATCGCCCATTTGCAAGCACCCGCCCGATGCGCTTAACTCCCGCCACCAAGCAAAAGGACACCCCATGCAGCTCGACTGTTACAAAATCCACGACACCGCCCCCCAAATCGTCCCGGGCAAAGGCCAGCGCGACTGGATGGACGCCTTCCCCGACCGCCACCCCTATCGCTGCCTGCCGCTAACTATGGCCAATTCCACCGGCTGGGAAATCCTCTGCCCGTTCGATGTCGAAATCGTCTGGGATGGCGGCCCGATGGAAAGCGCGATCCTGCTCTCCTCCAAAGAACACCCCGAAGGCGTCAAAAGCTTCGCCGACAGCCATTTCCGGCGCGGCATCGTCACCTTCCACACCGGCCATTTATTCCGTACACCGCCGGGTTGGGGCGTCTGGGTCACCGGCAGCCCAAACCACCCCAAACACGGCCTCGCCCCGCTCACCGGCCTCGTCGAGACAGACTGGCTGCCATTTCCCTTCACGATGAACTGGCAAATGACCAAGCCCGGCCGCGTCCGCTTCGAACGCGGCGAACCCTTCTGCTTCATCACCCTGATGGAACACGGCAAACTCGAAAACATCGAGCCCCGCCTACGCCAACTCGACGCCAACCCCGACCTAAAACTCGAATACGAAACCTGGCGAGACAGCCGCGCCGACTTCAACGAACGCCTTCAGTCCAAGGAAGAAAAAGCCATGCGCGACCGCTGGCAACGCCACTACATGAAAGGCGAAAAAACCGACGGCGAAAAAGCCGAAGACCACCGAACAAAACGGCGCTTGAAGCCGCCGGTGGAGGGGTAGGTGGGATACCCAGTTCCCACATACACTGCGCAGGCAGGGCTGGCTTGCCAAACCAATTCCCAAAATCCATTCTAGTTTAAATTTGAAGGATATTGCCAGTCCGCCAGATGTCGGTAGCAAGCCTTACCATGGCATCTTCTCGGGCCTCGACATGTTCTATGGTAATGTCGTTCCAGCCGCGAAAGCCATAAGCCGGACAGTCTTTGTGTGCGCCCACGAATGCTGTTCCTGAGCCATTGTAGAATTCTACTAGGAGAGATTTGCTGAGCCAACCTGCTGTCCTGTATATCTCTACACGGTCACTAAATGGTTTGTTGGAGGCATCCCTATTTAGTCGCCGCGGCAAAATGCTCAGTGCCCCAAGACGTTGCCTCAAAGCCTCCATTTTAGCCGGATCATTGCCGACAATGTGCCCCCAATCTTGAACATTATTTGACAAAACGTGCTCTAGCTCGTGGGCATGAGTACCTTTTGTTGAAAGGGGTAGTTCGCTCACCTTTGTCTTTGGGCCCACAATCTGTCTTGTAAGGTGAAGTTCCATGCGCGCGAGCGCATAGCGCATCCATCGAGCATTGCTCGCGGTCCGAGTTGGTTTGGCGAGACGGCCAATATCGGGCAGTGGTTGGACAATATTGAATAGATCTCTTCTGATGTCCCGCCAGTGTGAAGTTGTCAGTTTCGATACAGCCTTTAGCATCGTTAATTCGGCAGTGCCGGGTCGAACCTCTGTTGGTGCCCAGCAGCGGTAAAATGCGAGTACGTCGAGAAAATCTCCAAGGGCTTTTAGGCGGTCCTTTATCTTGCTTTTGGGTGATGCGGTTATGGCAGCGGCAAAGGCAGCATCAAGAAATGGTATTTTTGCAATTGCGGCATGATGAAATCCGGCATGACCACCGGCATGCCGATTGTGATAGCTGTAGCTTCTTAAAGTGTGGGTATTCTTGGAGTACGGAAAGTACTCTTTCTTCAGGAAGTCATAGATCAAGTTGTGGTTCAGCGACTTATCTTTTGAATCACCATCGCTTAATAGCCAATTGTACGGATTAGCGATTACATTTTTCGCCTCACGAACGCTCCTACGGTTGACATTCCTAAGGTCGATTTTGCGAGCAATGAGGAACCCAGCTAGCAAACGTTTTTCAGCGTCAAGACCGCTTCGGACTGGTGGGTTTCCAAGACAGTCTTTGTTTAGTGCATTCAAGGATTTTTCGCGTGATGTGCGCCAGTCTCGTGGAGCCTCGCCCTCGTTAGCTAGAATGCGTGATAGAAACTTTTGGCCATCAGATAGATGCAAACCTCTTGTGTTCATACGATCAAAAACACACTGTTCGTCTTCGGCGTCATAGATGTGCGCAAAGTACACCTGCGAAATAAGCCACTGGAAGAAATGATCAATCCGCTCACGGTCGAAGTCATCTGTTCGTTCTCCGTCCGCGAGTGTAATTTCTGCCAAGTCTGCCAAGACTTGATCTTTGCAGAGACGGAATGCCTTTTCAAAAGCCAGTGTGGCTGAAGACTTTATTCTAGAGGTAATCTGCAGGCGCTTTGGAAAGCCTGCTGGTAATTCCTCATTATGTAGAAGCCGCCTCAAGTGAAGATTGAAGTCATGGACATTGATTACAAATGCACCGTTTTCGCCGTCATCTGGTCGGTAGATCAATTCAAGTGCTGTTTTCCTGGTATTGTCCGAACCGTTGAGAGCCAGAACCGCCATCAGAACCATTAACGTTGTTAGTCTTTGTTGCCCGTCGACAACTTTGTGGGCTTCTGATGTGTCGCTTTTCTGCGTTACTATGGCTCCCAAGAAATAATCGGGAATGCCGTCATCATTGGCAGGGCCGGAAGAATCGAACGCTTGGATTAAGTCACCCAACAACGTGCGAACGTGGTCTTCTTGCCAGCAGTAATCGCGTTGGTATGGCGGTATCTGATATGTTTGGCCAAAGAAAATTGAACTAATGTTAGACATCGAAACATCGGCACGAAATTTTCCGCTCTGTCCAAACCCATCGGCCATCCTAAATCCCCGCTTCGTTCAAGTGCAACGCTAAGGAGAATTATTAATCTCTCGTTAACCATAATGCAATGGCAAACATTCCAGGCCTTACCCTTCCCCAACCCCCGCCAACCGCAAAATCTCCGCTTCGAGCTCCGCATCACTCATTGCACTCAGACGGTCGCGCGCGGCTTGGCTGCTCGATGTCTCCGCCGCATCAGACGGGCAGAGCAGGGCCAACCGTTTCTGGATGCGCAGGAGCCGGTCGGAGGCGCGCATTTTCTCGTCGGCCTGTTTGAGGTTGCCCGCGCGGACCAGCGCCAGCGCTTCGCGGG
Source organism: uncultured Hyphomonadaceae bacterium (assembly GCA_938049795.1). GTDB lineage: Bacteria > Pseudomonadota > Alphaproteobacteria > Caulobacterales > Hyphomonadaceae > CALLCD01. Next base: position 6,101 of record CALLCD010000150.1, read on the forward strand.
CCAGAAGGGCTGCTTCCGCGCTGAGGTCTTCGGGTGCAATGGGCGCTGGCGGTTCTCAGGGGCGGGGGGTGTCCGGTCTGTGCGCGGCTGGCGTGTGCGGGTCTGGCTGGTGAGGAAGAGAGGGCGCGGGCGTGCGGCGGCGTGCATCATAAGAGCGCTGGGCCCAATCAGGCACGGGCAGAGGCGAAAGGCCCGCCGCGACGCGTTTGCGGTCGATCTGGCGAAACCCGCCCTGCGCGGCCCAGCGATAGATCGTTGTGTTCGACACTTGCAGCGCGTCGGCAATCGCGCTGAGCGGTTCGCCGGTCTGGGCTCGGCGTTCGGCTTCGGCTTGCAGGGCGGCGCGCGTGGCCGTGTTGCGCGGGCCCATCGGAGGGGAGGTCATGACGTAGTTATCGCATGGGCGGCCCCCGCATTGGATAGCGTGTCGGAGAGGGTGTTGGAGAGATGGCCGGATCGGGCGCGGCGCGTGGCGGCGGGGCGAGGGCACCGTGTTCAGCATGCCGGGCTATGAGTGCCCCGGCAGCCGTTTCCGGGCCACCCGGCTGGGCGTATTGGGCACCATTTCGGGGCATCTCGTTCACATGCACGACATAGCAGCCATTTTCCGCTTGCCAAGAGCCCCGCAATGCGCTTTATCACGCCCCTCAGGGCACATTGCCCTCATACCCAAGGATGCGGGCGTAGCTCAGGGGTAGAGCACAACCTTGCCAAGGTTGGGGTCGTGAGTTCGAATCTC
>CALLCD010000151.1 GCA_938049795.1 uncultured Hyphomonadaceae bacterium
GGCAATGCCATCAAATATTCGCCCGAAGGCGGTAAGGTCACGGTGACAGCCGGCCGATTGACCCAAGCCGAGGCGCATTTGTTAGCGCGCTCATGGGCGGGGGCGAACCGGGCCACACTGTTTTCAGCCGCCGAGGTCTCAGAGCATGGCGCGATCTGGTTCAGCGTGCGTGATCAGGGCGTTGGCATTGCGCCGGAATTTCTGCCGCGTCTGGGCGAGCGGTTCTTCCGTGTCGATGACAGCCGCGGCGGCCCCGTCGAAGGGACCGGCCTCGGGCTCGCCATTGTCAAACACATCATGGCCCACCATCAGGGCGGGCTCGTGGTTGAAAGCGTCGAGGGCGAGGGAGCACTGTTCACGGTCTGGTTCAAAGCGGCCCCGCCGGTAAATTAGCCCCAGCCAGATTGCGTCCTTTTTGTCACAATTATTTCACCAATGCCCGCTAATCGGATAGTGTTTGGCAAATAAGCTAAGGACCAGAGTGATGAATGATCATATCGTAACCGCCTTCACCGATGAGCTCGACAGCCTCTCGGCCGACATTTTGCGGATGGGCGGCATGGTCGAAGCGATGATCATGGATGCCTGCAATGCCACGGTCGCCGCCGACCATGTGCGCGCTGACCAGATCGTCCAGAGCGATGATGATGTCGACCTTTTGGAGGCGGACATTGAACGCCGGATCGCCGAAGTGCTCGCCCGCCGCCAACCGCTCGCCCGCGATCTGCGCGAAGTCCTCGCCGCGCTCAAGATTTCCAATGAGCTTGAACGGATCGGAGACCTCTCCAAGAGCATCGCCAAACGCGCCAGCGCTATGGAAGAGGTTCGCACGCGTAGCGTCCTTAAGGGGTTAACGCGGATGGGCGGATTGGTCGCAGCCCAACTCGCCAGCGTGCTCGACGCCTATGGCAATCGCGACAGTGACCTCGCCTTGCGCGTTTGGGAAAATGATGAAGACGTTGACCATTATTATAACAGCTATTTCCGCGAAGTTCTGTCCTATATGATCGAAGACCCACGCACGATCAGCGCAGGCACGCACATTTTATTCATGGCCAAAAATCTCGAACGGATTGGCGATCACGCGACCAATATTGCCGAGCTGATCTATTTCTGCGTCACCGGCGACTATCTCAATGCGCGCGAGCGGCCAAAGCTTGATCCGGTGAGCGTCCAGCGGCAAGAGGACACCCCGTGACCCCCTTTGTTCTGATCGCCGAGGATGAGCCGTCACTGAGCGAACTGCTGCAATATAATCTTGAGCGGGAAGGCTATGAAACGGCCATCGCAGCGGACGGCGAAGAGGCGCTCTTGCTGCTTGAGGAACGGGTGCCGGACCTCTTATTGCTCGACTGGATGCTGCCCAAAGTTCCTGGCATCGAAGTGTGCCGCCGCGCGCGCGGACGAACGGCGACGAAAAACCTGCCCATTATCATGCTGACGGCGAGATCGGAAGAAACAGATCGCGTGCGCGGGCTCGATACCGGCGCGGATGACTACATCACCAAACCCTTCTCGACCACCGAACTGATGGCCCGCATCCGCGCGGTGATGCGCCGTATCAGACCGGGCCTGTCCGATGACCTCCTGACCGTCGGCGACATCGAAATGGACCGCGTCTCCCACAGCGTCAAACGCGGCGGAGAAGAGCTGCATCTGGGGCCGACCGAATACAGATTGCTCGATCATTTCATGCAGTATCCCGGGCGCGTGTTCTCCCGCGAGCAATTGCTCGATGCGGTCTGGGGCTCGGAGGTTTATGTCGAGCTGCGCACGGTGGATGTGCATGTCGGCCGCTTGCGCAAAATCCTCAAAACCGTCGGCGAAGACCCGATCCGCACCGTCCGCTCGGCCGGATATGCGCTGCGGGCCTCTAAATAGAAACCGGCCACATCCGGTGAAGGACGCGGCCGGCTCGATTGCTCAATTAGGCGAGTGACTAATTGCCGTCTTTTTTGGCGGGCTTGCCGGTGTCGGCCACCGCACTTGCCGCGCCGGTCAGACCCGACAGCGTGGTGCCATCAATACCAAGCTCGGCCATCAGCGAGTCAAGCAGGGGCGCTTGCGAACGATACCGCAGAGCCGCATTGACCGCCTGATCGGCCACATTGCCATTGGCCGCAACTTCGCCACCGGCCGCGCCAAGTCCGCCGCCATTGCCAAGCCCGTCAACTTGCAGGATCTTGATCCCGTCAATCTGCTCCATCGGCTTGACCGATTGCTCGATAATCTGCGGCAATGTTTCGATCAGAACCTGCTTGATCTGCATCGCAATCTGTTCGGCAGACAGGGCATTGGCCGCTTCATTGATTTTAAGCTGACCTTCCGCTTCTGCGTCATAGATCGCACGCAGGGCCTCGGCGCGAGCCTTTTCGGCGTCGGCATTACCTTCGGCAATGATCCGCACTTTGGCAGAGTCGGCATCCGCTTCAATCCGGATGGCTTCGGCGCGGTCCGAGGCGGCGATTTTTTCCGTCTCGGCAGCAACCTGGATCGAGATCGCAGACTGTTCAGCCGCCTTGCGCGCTTCGATCAGATCAATTGCTTTGTCGCGTTCAGCAATCTCGGTCTGGCGCATGGTGACGACCTGTTCGGCCGCACGCGCTGCCATCGCGCGGGCTTCGTCGGCGCGGGCATCGGCTTCGGATTTTGCGCGGGATTTCTCCGCAATCGCAATATCGCGCTCCTGCTCGGCCAGTTCGATCTGCTTGGCTTTTTCAATGTCGCGTTCGGCAATCGACTGGTTCGACGAAATGGCCGCTTCCTGAATCTGGCGATCAGACAGGATTTTCGATTCCTGTGCTTCGCGCTCACGCTCGGCTTGCTGGGTGGCGATCTGCGCGCTTTGCTCGGCCAGACGGATCTGGATTTCGCGCTCCTGCTCGAGCCGAGCATATTCCTTGTCGCGTGAGATTTGCAATTGCTGCTGCTCGGCTTCAAGGTTTTTGCGCTGGATCTGGACCTCGGTTTCCTGCTCGATATCGTTGCGCGTCTTCCGGCGAGCTTCGATTTCCTCGGTCAGCTTGGTCAGACCTTGCGCGTCAAACGCATTGTCGGGATTGAAAAATTCCTTCGATGTCTGGTCGAGCCCGGTCAGGGAGACGGATTCGAGCTCAAGGCCGTTTTTCAGAATGTCCTCGGACACCGCCGCTTGCACTTTCTGGACGAAATCAACGCGCTGCTCGTGCAGCTCTTCCATCGCCATTTCCGCCGCCACCGCGCGCAGGGCGTCGACAAATTTGCCCTCGACCAGTTCTTTGAGGTGTTGAGGGGTCATGGTGCGCCGGCCAAGTGTCTGGGCGGCATTGGCAATAGACTCGGCGGTCGGCTGCACGCGGACATAGAACTCGGCCTGCACATCGACGCGCATCCGGTCATGGGTGATCAGCGCCTGATCGGCATGACGGCGCACTTCAAGCCGCAGCGTGTTCATATTGACGGGGATAACCTCGTGCAGGACGGGCAGGACAATCGCGCCGCCATTCATGATGACTTTCTGGCCACCAAAGCCGGTCCGCACGAACGACACTTCTTTCGAGGAGCGTTTGTAAAGCCGGGCAAAAATCAGCATGATCGTGGCAAATGCGACGAGCACCAAGAGGAGTATTGTTCCGAAGAAGATCAGTTGTGCTTCCATTTTTTCATCCATCCTTGCAGTTTATGTATTGTTTTTATTGTTATATTTTTATGAGGTTGAGAGGCTTGGCGACGGGTTTGCGATCGCAGCAAAATGCGCGCCAGTTTTACGAACCAGAAGCACCTCGTCGCCCTGGTTAAATTGG
>CALLCD010000152.1 GCA_938049795.1 uncultured Hyphomonadaceae bacterium
ATCATTGGCTCGATTGCAGGCATTAAGGGGCTTACCGATGCAGCGGGCTCAAGCAGCCCGCCACCGGCCCCGCGTGCGCCGCAGCCGCCACGTCGGCCCTCCACCCCGCCCACGGGCAGCGTTCCGCCCGCAGGCACACGCAATTAGGGCTCAAGGCCAGCTTCGGCCCCGTTAAACCGGAGCTGGCTCACCAAGGAAAGGATTGGATATGGAAAGCATTATGGACTTTTTTACACCATTGGAGGCCTGGCATTGGCTGGCCATCGGACTGGTTCTCATCGGAGTTGAAATGGCCATCGGCACTTTCGATCTCCTGTTTATCGGCATCGCAGCATTGCTAACGGCGCTGTTGAAACTGGTGATCCCCGGCATGGGCTGGGAGATGCAAATGATCATTTTTGCCGCTGCGGCGGTGACGCTGGTCGTGCTCGGCCGGACGGTGTTTGCCAATATCAGACGTGTGGACAATAAGCGTCCGCTTCTGAATGACCGCATGGCCCGTATGGTCGGTTCGCGCGGATTGGTCGTGGGGGATTTTACGGCCGGAACCGGACGGGTCAAAATCGGCGACACGGAATGGCTCGCGCACGGCGTCGATGGCGCTGACCTCAAAGACGGTACTACGGTGCTCGTCGATGATGTGGATGCAACATCGGTCAAGGTCAAACCGGCCTAGCGCGGGTCGGACGTAAAGTCCCGCATATACATAATCAGGAGGCCGGAGCGGAGACGTTCTGGCCTCTTGCAATTGTGGCGATGCGTCCAAGCAATGCCCGAAAAATGATCGCCGTGAGCGCATAGGTGAAGGCAGCGAGAATACTATTATATAATAATACAGATTGGGAACTGCCATACCCGACAGAACCTCCATAAATCGCATAGGCTGGCAGGAAGATGCTTACAATAAAAATGATCGGACCGTCGATCAGACCGGCCAAAGCAAATGCGATCCAGCCCGTTCTGTTCATCCGTCGCAGGGCGATGTAGATGCCGCTGAACAGGAGCGATCCGACAGCCAATCTAATCGCGTGAACGCTCAGAAATGCCGGATAGAATAGCTCCTTCCAAGGTAGGGTAATGTGGCTCCAATTCGAGTCTGCGCCGTCCAGTCCCGCAAAGATCAGCATCGAGCCATTCGCAGCCAACGTGGTCAGAATGCCGATTAAAAGCGAGACCAATAGCAGCAAAAGACCAGAGCCAAGACACAAGAGCGCAACGGGTGCGCGCGGCATGCCCTGAGGCAAATTTGCAGCTTCAAACAGAGCGCGATGCCAGGTTGCCGGACGGCCATCAGGATTGCCCCTATTGCCCATCAAGAGCCGGAACACGACCGCAGCGATGATCCCTGTAAATGTCCCTAACAGCAGATGCAGGCTCGACGAGAAAGAGAGACCCAACCCACCCTGGTTGCGATAAATGAACTGGATATAAGCCACCGTCCCCATAAAAGCGCCCGCAAGCGCATAGTGCCGTTTCTTCCAAAAGCCTGATTTGATCAGCACCGCATGGGTCGGCAAGCCAAACAAGAGCGCGATGGGCAGCGTGAACAAGAATGCGACCCACCCAGCCGCCATGCTCACGACAAAGGTCAGCAAAGAGGCACTGACCGCACGGCCGAGCGAGTATGTGCCCGCCCGGAGCTGCTCGATCTTGTCCATATGGTCTAGCATCGTGGCGGCCAATCCGAACACACCCATCGCCGGATGACACGCAATAAGCGCCGCCAGCGTGGCCATGATCGTGGCCCGCCATTTCGACACGGATGGCTTCTTCATCTGCTCCCCCATATTGTCCCGCAAAGTCTCTCTCTTTCGCCGACCCTTCTTAAGCGGCAAGGCTATAAAAGGGCCATGCGAAGGTGATTTTTAGAACAGGCTGCCCTGATCGGTTCCCTTCGGTGCGGGTTTGGCTTTGGGCTTGTCCGCCGGTTTGGTGGCTTTGGCGGGCTTGGCGCGTTTTGGCGGCGGCCCGTCGGTTAGCGGTGTCGCGACCATATCGCCATCGGCAAAGCTGAGCGTCATATGCGCCGCAGAATTGGCCGCCTCTGCGCTGCGGATCAGCGTCCCGTCTTCGGCGCGCACCAGCGCAAAGCCGCGTTCGAGCGTCGCCTCATGAGACAAGGTGCGCAGCAATTTACCCGCCGCAGCCAGCGCATCCGATTTGCGCTCGACGACACGGTTGAGCGCCGGACGCGCGCGCACCGCAATGTCGCGCAGGCGCTGACGCCGCCGCCGCAAATCAGCGGGCAAAGCTTCGGGGCGCAGCCGCGCACTGATCCGGGTCAGTGCCATACGTTTACGGTCCACCGCGCCTAACAGCCCGCGTTTAAGCTGCGCATCAGCATAGTCAAACCGCTGCCGCTTCGGCGTCAGAATTGCGTCCGCACGCGGCAAGCGGGCCGCCCGCAAACGGTCGCGCCCCTGTTTGGTCCGCGTCAGCAAAGCGCGTTTGAGCCGTGCGCCATACTCCTCGACCGCCAGCGCAAGATCGGCGCGCACGGGCACAGCAATCTCGGCAGCGCCGGTCGGGGTCGGCGCGCGGGCGTCGGAGACATAGTCAATCAGCGTTGTGTCCGTCTCATGCCCAACCGCAGAGATGAGCGGAATTTCGCTCTCGAAAGCGGCGCGCACGACCGCCTCCTCGTTAAACGGCCAGAGGTCTTCAATCGAGCCGCCCCCGCGCCCGACAATCAGCACGTCCGGCCTGTCCGCACCCGTCATCGCATTAAACCCGCGTATCCCCGCTTCGATCTGGGCAGCGGCCAAATCGCCTTGCACAAGCGCGGGCCAGAGAATGACACGGGCGGGGAAACGGTCGGCAATCCGGTGGAGAATGTCGCGGATCACGGCGCCGGTCGGGCTCGTCACAACGCCAATAGTGCGCGGCAGAAATGGCAGCGCCTTCTTATGCGCTTCGTCAAACAGCCCTTCAGCGGCAAGTTTCTTCTTACGCTCTTCGAGCAGCGCCATCAGCGCGCCGGCACCTGCGGGCCGCATCGTGCTTGCGAGCATCTGATAGTTCGACCGGCCCGCATAGATCGACAGCTTCCCCTCGGCGATCACTTCGAGCCCTTCTTCAGGTCGGAAAGACAAGGCGTTCACCTGACCCTTCCACATCACCGTGTTGAGCACCGCCTTGTCGTCCTTGATGTCGGCATACATATGCCCCGAGCGCGCAATGGTGACGCGGCCAAGCTCGCCACGCACGCGGACATGATCGAAATTCGTTTCGATCGTCCGCTTGAGGCTGGCGGACAGTTCCGAGACAGTGAGTTCGGGTTGATTTGAAGCAGGTGAGTCGGTCATGGGTCCGGTTTACCGGATTTATCCCGCCCCGTCATTTGCTTTAACGCCCAAGCGCTGAGCGGCTCCCTGACACCGGCCGTAAACGCGTTTCGGGGGTTGATCTCTTGGGGCTGTGAGCGCATCAAACCGGACATGAACATTTTGCTGATCGGGTCGGGCGCCCGCGAACACGCCCTTGCTTGGAAAATGGACCAGTCGGCGCTTGTCGATGTGGTCCACAGCGCGCCGGGCAATCCCGGGCTCAATCAGGTCGGTCCCTGCTTTGATGTCGCGGCAGATGATATTGACGGGCTGGAAAAGCTCACCTTGCAGATCGAGCCGGATCTGGTTGTCGTCGGGCCGGAGGTGCCGCTGGCGCTGGGGCTGTCAGACCGGCTCCGCGCACGCGGATTTGATGTGTTTGGCCCGAGCGCCGAAGCGGCAAGGCTTGAAAGCTCCAAAGGCTTCTCCAAGGATGCGATGGAGAAATACGGCGTCCCGACCGCGCGGTTCGGCCGGTTCAGCGACATAACGCTCGCCAAAGCGTTTCTCGACACAATGCAGGCACCTTTCGTTTTAAAGGCCGATGGGCTGGCCGCGGGCAAAGGCGTCGTCATCGCGCAGACCCGCGAAGAAGCGGACGCAGAGGCCGAGGCCATGCTCTCGGGCAAGTTTGGCGCGGCGTCCAATGAGCTTGTGATCGAGGAGTTCATGACCGGCGAAGAAGCGAGCATTTTCGTCATGACCGATGGCGAAGGCGCGCTCTATCTGCCCGCCGCCCAAGACCATAAATGCGTGGGCGAAGGCGACACTGGACCCAATACTGGCGGCATGGGCGCGTATGCTCCTGCGCCGATTGTGGACGAGGCGACCCTGGCCCGCGTCAAAGCCGAGATCGTCGAGCCGATGCTCAAAGGCATGGCCGCAGACGGGATGCCCTATCAGGGCGTTTTATATGTCGGCATCATGGTGACCGATGACGGGCCGAAAGTGGTCGAGTTCAATGCCCGCTTCGGGGATCCCGAATGTCAGGTCTTGATGGCCGGATTGACCGGAGACATCGTGCCTGCGCTCCTGATCTGCGCAACGGGCGGGCTCAAGGGCAATGAAGAGGCTTTCGGCGCGCTGATGGACCTTGAAGGCTTCCAGCCAGCCGCCACCGTAATTCTCGCAAATGAGGGCTATCCAGGCAGTTATGCCAAGGGCGCGGTCATCAAAGGCGTCGAAGAAGCGGGCGCGGTCGAGGGTGTTGATGTGTTCCATGCCGGCACAGATGTGGACGATACCGGCGCGCTGATTGCGACGGGCGGCCGTGTTCTGGCGGTCACCGCAACGGGGGTTGATCTCGATCAGGCCTTCGGGCGGGCCTACAAGGCGGTTGATCTTGTCGATTGGCCGAGCGGGTTTTGTCGGCGCGATATTGGCTGGCGGGTGCGCAAGACATGAGCGGCGAAACCGACCTCGGCAAACTTGTTTCTGGACTGACAGTTTATCGCCATGAGGGTGTCTGGGAGTTCGTCAGCGGGACTCAGGCTGAAGTGTCCAGCGCTGTCATGAGTTTCAGGGAACGCGAAGGCTGGACGCACATCGTACCGGCTGCAAAAACTACAGTTGCGATCGACCGATTTTCATGGCTCGAGCTTGCCGTCCATTCCGACCTCAACGCGGTCGGATTTCTCGCCATTATCGCCAAAACACTGGCCGATGAAAACATCCCGTGTAATGCCGTAGCCGCTTGTTTTCATGATCATATTTTTGTGCCCGAAGCGATGGCCGAGCGCGCGGCCGCAGCGCTTGAAGTTTTGGCCTCCGGCAAATGACACCGCTGTCTTTCTCAGCGCGGTTTGGCGTCAGAAAAATCCAATAAAATCGCTTGGCATGTTTTCCGCATATGAAGGGCTAGTCAAGGACGCGTCTTTGCGCTGGAACAGAGCGAAGGTTGTCCATAAATCGGGGATAATCTGTTCGGATTATTATATTCATTAGCGACTTTATTTTAGGATTGTACGCATGTCAGGAAGTGCTTCAGAACTTAGCGATTTGGGAATTGCGCCAAGCGAAATTAGGAAAAACTGGAACGAGGCACGTCTTTACGAGCGTGCCATTGCCGATGGTGAGGCCGAGGTTGCCAAGGGTGGTGCCTTGCTCGTCAAAACCGGCCAACACACTGGCCGCTCTGCCAAAGACAAATTCACCGTGCGTGACGAGACAACCGAGAACACGGTCTGGTGGGACAATAATGAGTCCATGACCCCTGCGCAGTTCGACGCCCTGTTCGCAGACTTCCAAAGCCATCTTGAAGGCAAAGAGCTTTACATGCAGCAGCTTTTCGGCGGCGCGGATCTCGACCACCGTTTGCCCGTGCGCGTCATCAACGAGTTCGCATGGCACTCGCTGTTTATCCGCCATTTGCTGCGCATCCCCGAAGCGAGCGAATATGAAGGCTTCGCGCACGAGTTCACCATCATCAACTCACCATCCTTCCGCGCCGACCCTGAGCGCCACGGCACGGTCTCTGAAACCGTCATCGCGGTGAACATTGCCAAGCGCATTGTCCTGATCGGCGGCACAAGCTATGCTGGCGAGACCAAGAAGTCCGTCTTCACCATCCTCAATTACCTGCTCCCCACCAAAGGCGTGATGCCGATGCATTGCTCGGTCAATGATGGCGGTAATGATGATGCAGCGATTTTCTTCGGACTGTCAGGCACCGGCAAGACCACTCTGTCTGCTGACGCCAGCCGCGAACTGATTGGCGACGACGAGCATGGCTGGTCTGAAAACGGCCTGTTCAATTTCGAAGGCGGTTGCTACGCGAAGATGATCAACCTCTCGCCCGAAAACGAGCCTGAGATTCATGCCACAACCAGCATGTGGGGCACGGTGCTAGAAAACGTCGTCATGGACCCTGAAACCCGTGAGCTTGATTTCTTCGACAATACGCTCGCCGAAAACTCGCGCGGTGCTTACCCGATCTCTGCGATTGAGAACGCGTCTCTGTCAGGACGCTGTGGCCAGCCGAAAAACCTGATCATGCTCACCGCCGACGCGTTTGGCGTAATGCCTCCGATCGCCAAGCTTACACCGGCCCAAGCCATGTATCACTTCCTCTCCGGCTACACCGCAAAAGTCGCGGGCACCGAGAAAGGCGTTACCGAGCCAACCGCAACCTTCTCGACCTGTTTCGGCGGACCGTTCATGCCGCGTCACCCATCTGAATATGGCAACCTGTTGCGCGAACTGATCGCCAAATATGATGTCAATTGCTGGCTCGTCTCGACCGGCTGGACCGGCGGCGCATATGGCACCGGCCACCGTATGCCAATCAAGGCCACGCGGACGCTCCTGAACGCCGCACTGGATGGCTCATTGCTGAACGCCGATTTCCGCACCGACGAGACATTCGGCTTTGAAGTGCCGACCGCGCTTGCCGGCGTCGATGCGGCTATTCTCGACCCGCGCTCGACTTGGGCAGATGGGGCAGCCTATGACGAACAGGCGGCCAAGCTTGCCGACATGTTCGTCAAGAATTTCGCCGTCTATGAGGCCCATGTCGATGCCGAGGTGATCGCCGCTGCGCCGAAGTCGAAAGTGCCTGCTTAACCGCGTACGAGCGACCTGACGCAAAAATCAAAGCCCGGTTGGAGATTTCCGGTCGGGCTTTTTTGTGTCTGGGTTGTGTCTGGCGAGGTGGCCGGGCGCGCGCGATCCTGCCCCAAAGTAAGCATTGCCGTCGCGCGGATGTCGGTTAAACTGGCAAGATTGGAATAGGCGAGGGAAACATGACCGACGACGCAACAGCACAGGAATTATTCACCGGAACAAAAGAGGTGGCCGAGAGCCATCGGTTCGAGGAAGCAAAACTTGTCGCCTGGCTTGAGGCCAATGTTGAAGGCTATGAAGGCCCGCTGGAGGTGCGCCAGTTCAAGGGCGGCCAGTCCAACCCGACCTATCAGCTTGTCACCCCAAACAAGAAATATGTCATGCGCCGCAAACCGCCGGGCAAACTCCTGCCAAGCGCACATGCCGTAGACCGCGAGTTCCGCGCCATCTCTGCGCTGCATCCGCTTGGTTTTCCGGTCGCCAAACCTTACGGTCTTTGCGAAGACGAAAGCGTTGCAGGCACCATGTTCTATGTCATGGACATGGTCGAAGGTCGCATCCTATGGGATGGCACTTTGCCCAATATGGACCCCGCCGAACGCCGCGCCATTTACGAAGCCAAGGTCAAGACCTTTGCCGATCTGCACAATGTCGATTGGCGCGCCGCTGGCCTTGAAGGCTTTGGCAAAGAAAAAGATTATGTTGCCCGCCAGACCCATCGCTGGACGAAACAATACCAAGCCTCCGAGACAACCAAGATCGAAGAGATGGACCAGCTGATAGACTGGCTGCCAAAGAACATGCCGCCCGATGACCAGACCACCATCGTCCACGGAGACTACCGGCTCGACAATATGATCCTGCACAAGGCCGAGCCGCGTGTCATCGCCGTGCTCGACTGGGAACTCTGCACGCTCGGTGATCCGCTTGCGGACTTTTCCTATCACCTGATGAACTGGGTCATGCCGAGTTCAGATGCGAGCCGGGGCGCGCTGATCGACATTGCGGACCTGAAAGCCCACGGCATTCCGACAATGGAGGAATATGTTGCGCTTTATTGCGAGGCGACGGGCCGCGACGGTTTGCCGGATCTCAATTATTATTTCGCCTATAATGCGTTCCGCCTTGCGGGGATCTGTCAGGGCATCGTCGGGCGTGTGCGCGACGGGACGGCCAACAGTTCCGAAGCGGCCAGTATGGAAGCGCGGGTCAAGCCGCTCGCCGTCTTCGCTGCCGAATGTGCGCGCAAGGCGGGCATGGAAGGCTAGAGGCTCATGGGGAAAATGCTGTCCGGACCCTGGCGCAAGCCGGTACAAATGCTTCAGGAGCAGACCTATTCGGGCGGCAAATCCCTGCATGATGATGGCTTGGCCGAACGGCTTGGCTTTGCAGCGGGGCCGATTGAAGGGCCAACCCATTTCAGCCAGTTCGTTCCCTTGCTCGAGACGCTTTGGGGGCAGGACTGGTTTGAGCGCGGCTGCTTCTCGGCGCATTTCCAGACCATGGTGTTCGAAGGCGAAAGCGTCCGCGCGCATGTTGAGCAGGTCAGCGAAACCCGTGCTCTGTGCCGCGCTGAAAAAGAAGACGGCACGCCGGTTCTTCTAGCCAGCGCCACGCTTGGTCCCGATCATGGCGAAACCCTTCTCGAGGCCCGCCGCGCAAAGCTCAGACCATCGGGCGAGCTTGTTATTCTGGCCGATATGAAAACGGGCATGACGGGGACGGAGGGCGAGCTGGCACACATGCATCCTGACCAGCATATGGGCGACCTCTACCCGTTTTCACTGTCGGACAAACTCGAAGCGATCACCGAGCCACACACTTATTATTCGCAAGCGGCAAACGGATGGGGCGCACCGATTGTCCCGCTCGAAATGGTCAGTGTGCTGGGCAATTATACCGGCATGTCGAACTGGCCGGTCAAGCGCCCGAGCATCGGACTGTTTGCCGATCTTGAAATCCGCATGATCTATGGCCCGCTTCTAGTCGGCCAAACCTATAAGCTGACCCGCGAGATCATCGCGCTCAGCCAAAGCCGCCGCGCCGAGAATTACTGGGTCCGCACCCGCTTTTTCGACGAGAGCGGCAAAACCCTCAAAGCCGAAATGATGCTCAATCACGGCGTTCTCAAAGCATCCTATCCCGACTATCCGGCCCATCTGTTGCCCGAATGAAGATTTGCTCTGAGCATGATACATTCCTCCAGCGCTACGGATTTATCCTCAGCGATGACCCCGAACGGATCGACATAGGCTGGGCTGTTAAACAGTTGGAACAGCAATACTGGTTTCAGGGCGAACCGGGCGAACGTATTCGCACCGCGATTGAAGGCGCACACCCATATGGTCTTCATGCACCCGATGGCACACCGGCCGGATTTTTGAGCATTTTGTCAGATGGCGTTTACAATGCACGACTCAGCAATCTTTTGATTATGCCGGAATATCGCGGACGCGGATTGGGGCGCTGGATCATGTCGACCCTGCTATATTCGTCGCGCTTTGCTGGTGTCCGCACCTGGCAATTGCAAACAGATGATGCGCAAGCGCTCTACCGCCGCTTTGGCTTCGAAGTCTTTGAAGGCAATGGTGCGTTCATGACTTTGACGCGTACCAGTACAACACAAGAGAAAAGGGAAACGCCATGAAGGGCCTGATCTATCGCGATGCATTCGACATCGAATATGCCGACACCCCCGAGCCAGCACCAGAGGACACACGCTCTGCCATCGTCAAAGTGACCGCGTGCGGGATCTGCGGCTCGGATTTGCACATTTATCAGGGCCACGGATTTTCCGATGAGCCGGGCTATTGCGTTGGCCATGAAGCGGTCGGCGAAATTGTCGAGACGGGCAGCGGGGTCAGCCGGTTTAAATCAGGCGACAAGGTGATGATCTCTGCGGCGGTCGGTTGCGGCACATGCACCGCGTGTATGGCGGGCCGGATCACCCATTGCGAGACGCGCGGCGGGCGCTGCTATGGGCTCGGCCATCAGCTTCAAGGCGTTCAGGCGGAATATGCCATGGTGCCCGTGGCCGATTTCGGTCTGGCGAAAATCCCCGATGGGGTCAGCGAAGATCAGGCGCTTATGCTGACCGACAATCTACCAACCGCATGGTTCGGGCTGAAAAATGCCGACATCCAGCCCGGCGACCGCGTTGCCATTGTCGGATGCGGACCGATTGGTCTGATGGCGGTGCAGGGCGCGTTTATCATGGGCGCGTCCGAAGTGTTTGCCGTTGATCTTGTGCCCGAACGCCGCGCAATGGCTGCAAATCTCGGCGCAATTGCGCTTGATGCAGACGAAGCGGCGGCCGTGATTGCCGAGCGCACAGGCGGCAAGATGGCCGACCGTGTGGTCGAGTGCGTCGGAGCCGATCCAGCGATTGAATTGTCCATCAACCTCGTGCGCGGGGCAGGCACGGTCTCGTGCATCGGCGTTAATCAAAATATGGCGTTTAAATTTCCAATGGCGCTCGCCTTCATCAAGGGGCTGACATTCCGGACCGGAACCTGCTCGGTGCCAGAATACTGGGGTGAGCTGATCCCCTTGATTCAAGCGGGGAAATTAGCCCCAGAAATGACCATCTCCCACCAGATGAAGCTCGATGAGGGCGCCGAAGCCTACCGGATGTTCAATGCCCGCGAGAACGGCGCAATGAAGATGGTCCTCAAACCTTAATCTGTTTTTAAGGGTTAACGGATTTACCTGAAGCATTAACTTTGTCGGTGCGTGCACCGGCCGGATTTTGCCAATGGGAACCGTCCTTATGTCTTTGCTGGAACGTGTGATTGTCGCGCACAGATGCCGCTCAACTCACCACTATATCGCCTTTGATGCGCTGAACCGTTTGAGCGGCGAGCACAAGGACGCCTGGAAAGACCTGATCCTCGTTCACCACGAAGCGCTTCTGCGCGGGGCCAAGGCACCAGATGCCAAATTCAAGGATTTCAAAAACCATGTCCTACACGTCGGCGAAGGCGAGTGGGGCGGGGCGCGGGATGCGGCGATGGAATGGTATTCAAACGCCGTAGATGCGCTGCGGGCAAAGCGCTGGGCGGAGGGCATTTATGCGCTTGGCGTGCTGAGCCATTATTATGCCGACCCGATCCAGCCTTTCCACACCGGCCAAACCGAGGAAGAGGGCGCCATCCACCGTGCCGTCGAATGGAGCATCGCCAAATCGCGCGACACAATTGTCGGCAAGCTCGCCGAAAAGGGCTATCCGAGCGTGAAGGCAAACAAGAGCGTCGGCTTTGTCTCCGATATGGTGCGCGCTGGCGCTGACCGCTCGCACAAACACTATCAGACCTTTATCGACCATTATAATGTCCATGCGGGCGTCAAAGAGCCGCGCGCGGGGCTCGACCAGAAAATGATTGATGTCCTCGTCGATCTGATCGGTTATGCCACCGCCGGACTTGGTGTTCTGTTCGACCGCGCTTTTGAAGAGGCGGGCGTTGTGCCGCCGAAGAAGCATCTCACCGTGCGCGGCTATCTGGCAACGCTTGATATTCCCGTCCGCTGGATCACCAAAAAGCTCGACGATGCCGAGGATCAACGCACGGTCGCGGCGATGTATAAGGAGTTGGAGAAGACCGGGAAAGTCATCAAACGCCTCTCAGATGACGACAAGAAAACCCGCGCGCTCCACTGTCGCCAAGTCCTGCGCAAGCCGCTCAAAGAGCTTGATGCCCAGCCGCTAAAGCCCCTCGGGAAAAGCCATAAACCTCTAGCCGAGTTCGCCGAACTGGCCGCCACCGCCGTCGCCGCTTTCGAGGAGAAACGCGCGCGCGCCGTCGCCGGCAAGACCAAAACAAAGACCAAGCCCGAGAAACCAGCCAAAGCGGCCAAGCCCGCCAAAGCCAAGCGCGAGGCAAAACCTGCCAAACCGGCAAAACAGACCAAAGTGAAAAAGTCCGCCGCTGCGCCAACCGCCAAAGCGACGAAGCCTGCGCCCGCGCCAAAACCCAAAAAAGTAGCCCCCGCGCCCGAAGCCGAGATCCAGAAATCCAGCGTCCCCGAAGCGTGGCGACGCAAAAAGTCCGAAACGGCCGTCCTTCCCGAAGCGCTGGCCGAAGACATCCAGCCCTATGAAGACAGTGTGATCGAACAGGTCGAACCAAGTCCGGTCTTCGATCAGGCCAATGACGCAGAGCCTGAGTTCAGCGAAGAAGAGCTTGCCGCCTTTGAAACCAATCTGACCGATGAAAATGGCGAAATGATCAGCGGCTCCCCCGTGCCCGATCAAGTTGCAGAGCGCGACGCCCCGCCAATCGACAGTTTTTTCGACGCCGTGCCCGAGCGCAAGACAGATCGCCGCAAAGGTGGGCTCGAGCCTGAAGACCCGGTGATCGACGCTCCATCCATTGGCCGCAAGACCGCCAAACGCCTCAACCGTGTTGGTATCTTCACCGTGCAGGATTTGCTCGACGCCGATGAGGAAGAGATCGCAGGCATGCTCAATGTCCGCCACATCACCGCCGACACAATAAGCGAATGGCAAGCCCAGACACAGCTCATGGTCGAAGTGCCCGGACTGCGGGTCCATGATGCGCAAATCCTGACCGGCGCAGGCATCCGCTCAGCCGAAGATCTCTCCGATGCGTCCGCGCGCGAAATTTTCCGCTCGGCGATGGACTTTCTCACCACCGATGCCGGATCGCGCGTCGTGCGGGAGGATCATGTCCTGCATGAGGAAGAGGTCGAGGAATGGATTGATCTTGCCCGCGATGCGCGCGTCGCCTGACAGGTTTTGCCCCGCCGCGCCACATTTTCCGTTGCTCCTTGCCCGAACATGTTGAACACTCCGCTCATACCCGCTTGGAAAGAGCGGCGAGATGAAACACGTCAGCGTTGACGTAAATGGAGATGGGCAGATGAAAAAATTGATGATGGCTGTGGCGGCTGTGGCTTTGTGTTCAGCGCAGGCTTTGGCTGAGGATGTGATTGTCCATGCGGGCAAAGTGCTTGCCGTGCCCGGTGAAGGCTATCTCGACCGGCAGAGCATCCGCATCAGCGACGGGGTCATCACCGGCATTGAGGACGGCTATGTCCGTGCGCGCAATGGCGAGACGGTGATCAATCTCAAAGACCAGTTCGTCTTGCCCGGCCTGATTGACAGCCACGTCCACTTGACCTCTGAAAACGGGCCGGATGCACGGCTGAGAGCCTTGACCGATTCCGATGTCGATGCGGCGCTATTTGGCGCTGAAAACGCTTACAAGACGCTTCAGGGGGGCTTTACTGCGGTGCAGGATGTTGGTGGAGCAAACGAGGCGATTCTGTCTCTGCGTGATGCGGTGCGCCGGGGCCGCGTGCCCGGGCCACATATTCGCGCTTCGGGCCGCGCGGTGACGCCAACGGGCGGACATGCCGACGCCAATGGCTATTCGCCGCTCTTGTCTGCCGTATTTACCGGCGAGAACACCTGCAATGGCGTGGCCGATTGCCGCCGCGCCGTGCGTCAGACCATCAAGGACGGCGCCGATGTCATCAAGATCACCGCGACGGGCGGGGTCTTGTCGAACACAGCGGCGGGCCTTGGCCAGCAATTCTTTGACGATGAACTTGAAGCGATTGTCGAGACCGCGCACTCTATGGGCCGCAAAGTCACCGCCCACGCCCACGGCAAAGCGGGCATCGAAGCGGCCCTGCGCGCGGGCATCGATTCCATCGAACACGGCACATATCTCGACGACGAGACGATTGCCCTGTTCAAGGAGAACA
Organism: uncultured Hyphomonadaceae bacterium; assembly: GCA_938049795.1. GTDB lineage: Bacteria > Pseudomonadota > Alphaproteobacteria > Caulobacterales > Hyphomonadaceae > CALLCD01. The sequence goes on from CALLCD010000152.1 coordinate 13,617, forward strand.
ATGCCACGCTCGTCCCGACCGTGATCGCAGGCGTTACGGTCACAGGCTGGGTCGATGAGGAATGGTTGCCAGCCCCCTCGCGCGCGAAAGCGGCAATTGTCGGCCCGCAAATGCTGGATATGCTCAGCCGCGCCTATGCTGGCGGGGTCCGCGTGGCTTTTGGCACCGATACGGGTGTCTCCGCCCATGGCACAAATGCTGACGAGTTCCCGCTTATGGTGCAGGCCGGCTTTAGCCCCGAAGAGGCCATTCGCGCAGCGACAGTGACCGCCTCTGAACATATCGAAATGGATGACCGGATCGGCACGCTCGAAGCGGGGAAACTTGCAGATATGATCGCCGTGGACGAGGATCCGCTGCAAGCGATCGAAGCGCTGCTGGATGTTGATTTCGTCATGAAGGGCGGGATTGTCTACAAAGATCAATAAGCGTCCGCCGACCTCTGGGCGAGCCTTGGGCCAGCGCGCGAACCTGCCGAATTTGCAGCCGCACTGATCGCGTTTCGGGCGAGCGGCTTTGACATTTGCCTGAAATATGGGGAAATTGGACGAAAGCGCCGGAACACTTCGTTGCGGCGGGAGATGTCAGGGGATGTGTTATGAGGGTAATCATGATGGAGCGTTTGGGGCTTGCGGCGGCTTTGCTGGGGCTTGCAGCTTGTGGACAAGGCGGCGGTGACCAGACCGTCGAGCCCCGCCAGACGGCTCAAACGGACACAACGGTCTGTGTTCCCGCCCCGCAAACCGGCCAGTATTTCGTGTTCGAGGGCGGCAAATTTGTCCCCACCGTGACCCCCAATGCGCAGATTGTCGAACGCGTTGTCGTGCGCGAGGCGGAAACAGGCTGGGTTCAAGATGTTGAAAACCAATTCCCCGGGCTCGGCTATAGCTGGATGGGCCTGAACGTCCGCCGCAACACGGCCACGCTGATTGGCGTAGCGCCTGATCCGGTCACCAAGGAAGCGGCTTTTAATGTTGGCGAAACGGCCATCCGCTCGAACCCCAATGGTGCGGATCTCAACATTATTGACGGGATTTCGGTCAGAGGCGGCGAGGCGGGCGTTGGTGCGGCATTGGCCGAGCTTGACGATTTGCCGACGCTTGAAGCCTGCCAGAAAGCCTTCGTGGACACGATGGAAGGCCGCAATGTCGAGTTCACCGTGGGCAGCGATGTGATCAAGCCGGCGAGCGCCAGACTGCTCGATGCGGTGTCCGGTGTCGCTTCGCTCTGCTCGGCCTATGACATCGAAGTTGGCGGACATGCCGACAGCCGCGGGGATGATACGTTCAACCTCAACCTGTCACAGGATCGGGCCAATTCCGTGCGCGCCTATCTCGGCACCAAAGGGGTTGATACGTCTTTGATCTCGGCGGTCGGCTATGGCGAAACCCAGCCGCTCGACACAAGCGGCACGCCCGAGGGCGACCGCCGCAACCGGCGCACCGAGTTTACCGTCCGCGCGCGTTAAGGGGCTAAACGGCCAAACCTAAAACCGGATGATCAAACCCTGATCAGGTGGCGTCGAGCCAGCGAGCGTTTCTCGCCACGCTTTGACAAGGCCCGAGCGCGCATCAATATGCTGAATGTCCAGCAGATCTGACATCACCGGATAGAAGGCGCACATGTCCGCGTTCAGCCGCGTCGCCATCTCTTTTGGCCCTATCCGCTTGGCGCAAATCTCGACATGGCCGGGCGCGAAGAAGACCTCATTGGCCACCTTGCCGCTATCGGGCAAGCCCGTATCTGTCTGCGTTGGCAGATCTGCCCCACGCGGCGCATCCCAGTCCGTCGCCCCGACTTGGAGATGGACTTTGAGCTGACCGCCAAGCGCATCCGCAAGCGGGCCGCGCATCGCCGGATTGCCGCGAATATCGACATGGATGGCTGGCCCCGCATCCGTGATGGCGCCGAGATCGTCATAGGTGATGACATGATCATAAAGCCCGCTCGCCTCGGTAAACGCTTTGTTGCCCGCTGAGGTCACGCCCGTCAGCGTTAGCCCGCCGCGCTTTCTCGCCGCGCTCGCATAGGCCAGCGAGGTCTTCGCCGAAGCGCTTGAGACGACGACATGGGCTGGCGGCGCATCGCGTTCCATCAGGCAATCATCAATCAGCCAGCCGGTTGCGTATAGCGGCCGGACGAGCATTTGCGCATCTTCAAACTCGGCTTTGTAGGCGCTGTCGGTCTCGATAAAATGGTAGATATTGTAGAAGCCCGGCAGCGGCGCGCGATGAGCCGTCGCATCAGTAAAATTAAGCGGGTTCAGCTTTGATGGCGTGACCACAAGATCGGTCGAAGCGGGCAGATAGCCATAGACGCGCTGGCCCACTTTGATGCCCTCCGCCTTGCTTTCGGTCACTTTCGCAAATCCCCAGAACGGGACGCGGCCCGTGGTGTCGTCGCCGGTCGGGAAGAAATTCCAATAGCCGGCAAAATCAGCAAAGGCGGCATAAGTGATATTGTTCGCCGTCAGCGCAAAGGTCTCTATGCCGAGCCTGACATCGCCCTCTTTGAGCGCGGGCGTGTCGAACTCGCGCCAGTCCAGGTCGGCAAGGTCGGATTTGGAGATAATCAGGTCAGCGCTGGGCATATTGGTGTCCTTTTAGGTCTGGCAGGTCAGGATTTTTTCGTAAAGGCATTGATCCGGCCTTTGGCGTCAGGGCCAAGACCTTCATTTTCGGTAATTTCCCATTGCAATCCGGCGTCCATCGGCCAGCCATCGGTTGCTTCGAGCAGGCGCTTATTGGCTGCATGGGAGAAGGCGGAATTGGCGCAGATCGAGCGGGCGATGGCCTCGGCCTCGTCAAACACACTGGCCTCCGGAAACACCATCTCGCACAAGCCTGCCGCGAGCGCCGCATCTGCGCGCAAGGTCTCGGCGGTGAACATGAGCCGTTTTGCGGTGGCAACGCCCACACGTCGGGGCAGGCGCTGGCTCATTCCCCAGATCGGGGTCAGCGCCCATTTAGCGTGGGTATCGGCAAATTTCGCTGTGTCCGCCGCGATGATGAAATCCGCCGCAAGCGCAACTTCCAGCGCTCCCGTATAGCAATGCCCATGCACCACGGCGATGACGGGCTTCGGGAGCTTTTCGAGGAGCCGCAACGTCTCAGAATGCCAGCCGGGCGAAGGCACAGCCTCACCCTCGGCAATGTCGCCAAGGTCATGTCCCGCCGAAAAACACCGCCCCGCACCGCGCAGGATCACGCAAGTAATGCTCGCATCCTCTTTGAGCGCAATGACGTGGCGGCGCAGCTCCCTGAACATCTCGACCGTCAGCGCATTGAGCTTGTCCGGCCGGTTCAGCGTCAGGGTCGCCACGCCATCCTTGTCGTCTCTTAGGACAGGGCTCATCCGCCCGTTCCGAGATCAACCTCGAGATGGGAGATGGCATGGACGAAATTGTTCGGGGCGAGCTCGCCTTTGCCCGTCCAGCGAATGTCGGGGAAGCGCCGCAAAATGTTCTGATAGGCGCATTCAAGCTGCATATTGGCCACGCGCTGACCGATGCAGACATGCGGCCCCAGCCCGAAGGCGAGATGCTCGCGGGCATTGTCGCGCGTGATGTCGAACGCGTCAGGCTCAGGGAATTTCGCCGGATCGCGATTGGCCGCCGGATAATACATGACGACCTTATCGCCCTCGGACATTTTCTGGCCACCAAGCTCGGTGTCTTGCGCGACCGTCCGGCGCATATAGGTCACAGGGCTGACCATGCGCAGCGCCTCATTGACGAAATTCTTGTAGAGATCGGGATTGGCAATGAGCTTGGCGCGCTGGTCCATATGCTCGGTGAGGAGCTTCATCGTGCCCGACAGCGAATTGCGCGTCGTGTCATTGCCCGCAAAAACGATCAGCAACCAGGAGCCGTCAAGGAACTCGTCAGACAAGAGCTCGCCGTCGATTTTGACATTGGCGATGGCACTGAGCAGGTCGTTTTGCGGATCTTTGCGGCGTTTCTGGAGAAGGTCGCGGCCAAAATCGAACAGGGCCTGAATCTCAGCCATGAAGGCCATGATCTGTTCCGGCGTGACATTGCCGAGCCCTTCTTGCTGGGATTGATAGTTCGCCATTTCGAGGAAATGCATCCAGTGGACGAGCTTCGGCCGGTCGGCGGCAGGAATGCCCAATATCTCGCACAGGGTGAACAGCGGCAATTCGGCCGAGAACGCCTCGACCATATCAAGCACAGGGCCTTTCTTGACCATCTCGTCGAGCAGATGATTGACGTGGACATCAACCTTTTTGCGCAATTCCTCGACAAATCCTGTGCGGAAATATTGCATATGCTCCATGCGCAGGCCGGTATGATGGGGCCGGTCGAGGCAGATCATCGTGTTAAGCGAGGCGTCATGCAGGAGCGGGTGGCGAGGCGTGTCGTCAAGCCCGTAAGATTGCATAATCCCGCCGCGCTGGGAGGAGAAAATGGCCGGGGTCAACTCGACCTGTTTGACGAGGTCATAGCTTGTCAGCGCCCAATGACCGGCGCCGAACTCCTCGGGATGCCACATGACGGGCGCCTGCGCGCGTATCTGGGCAAAGGCATCAAACGCATAGCCGCCCGCTTCGACATAGACGCTCGGATCGGTTAGATTTATGGGCGGTTTGAGGTCATGGATCGGCGTGTTGCTCGGTGCATCGGCAAGCTTTTCCGATTGATAGGTTTCGCTGACATTTTGAAGTCCCATAATGTAATCTCCCTCGATGAGCGCGGCTATGGCTTACGACGCGCCCCCTTACGGCCCGGTCGCCTTTTGTCTTTCGGCCCATTATGAGCGCGATTGGTGTTTCGTTCAAACCCTATCCCAGAGGAAGGCGCAAAATTCACCTCCGGCAAGAGGGGGCCGAGCGTTTCGATTAGCGTATGTGTCGGCACCTCGACCACGGAGCCCGGCGTCATTTTGCCAAGCTCGAACGGGCCATAAGAGACGCGGATTAGCCGGTTTACCTTCATCTCTAGCGCTTCGAGCGCGCGCCGGACCTCGCGCTTTTTGCCTTCTTTCAGGCTGACATGAAGCCAGCTATTGGCCCCTGTCTGGCGCTCGAGCGTGGCCGTGATCGGGCCGAACACATCGCCATCCACCGTGATGCCATCTTTCAGCGTATCGAGCTTGTCTTGTGTGATCCGCCCATGAGCACGGGCGCGATAGGTCCGCTCGAACGCATTGGCGGGCAATTCGAGCGCGCGGGCAAGCTCGCCATCATTGGTCAGGAGCAACAAGCCTTCGGTGTTAAGGTCGAGCCGGCCAATGGTCACGGTGCGCGGTAGGGTTTTGGGCAATTCCTGAAAAATCGTCGAACGGCCTTCAGGATCGGAATTGGTGGTTAAGAGACCGGCGGGTTTGTGGTAGCGCCAGAGCCGGGTTGGTTCGGGCGGGCGGATTAAGCGGCCTTCGACCTTGATCTGTTCACGACCGGTCACTTTGAAGGCGGGCGAGTGCAGCCGTTCGCCATTGACCATGACTTTGCCCGCCTCGATCAGCCCCTCGCAGGCGCGGCGCGAGGCAACGCCGCAACGGGCAAGATATTTGGCAATGCGTTCGCCCTCGCTCCAGTCCGGCTCGGCGGGGGGCTGGTGGCGGTTTGATTTATTGGACTTTTTTCCGGCGGGCTTGCGTGTTTGGCCCGTCTCCCGACGCTCCGTCATGGCAATCTCTCAATTCTTCAACATGGCTTTGCGCGCCTTATACGCGGTTTCCATCTCGGCGAAAGCTTTGTCTATCGGGTCCGCTTTGCCGATGGCGCGCAGATAGGCGGCACATTTGGGCGTATTGGGGAAAGCGCGCACGCCGTAGAAGTCGGCAAAATGGGGGACAAAGAACAAGAAAGGCGCAAGGGCAAGATCAGCAACAGAGAGCCCATTACCGGCCGCATATGGCTGATCAGGCCTGAGATAGTGTTCGGCAAAGCCCAGCCCCTCGTTTAGCGCGTTGAAGACGACGACGATCTGGTCAACCCGCAAGCCTTCGCGCATGCCGACAATGAGAGCGAGGAAATGCGGGGCGATGTAGAGGTCTGCGATACGGGCGAGGAGGCGGGCGGTGGCGCGGCCGGTTGCGGTATCGGGCAGGAGGGCTGGGGCGGGGATAAGATCGTCGAGATAATCTACAATGGTCTGGCTTTCGGGGAGGATAAAACCGTCATGTTCGAGGATCGGGATTTGCCGCATCGGGGCCAGTGCTTCAAGCGCATCCGTGCCGCCGAACGTGTCAACAAGTTCGGTCTCGCCGAGCAGGTTTTTTGCGCGCAAGGCCAGTTTGGCGCGTTGGCCGAAGGGGGAGAGATCGGTGGTGTGCAGTTTGAATGTCATGCGGAGATCCTCAGAAAAACTGACCGATGAGCGAGAGGATCATCGCGCCGACGACGACCTCGAGCAGCACCCAATAGCGGTTGATGCCGCCCTGACCGTTTTCCTTTGTGTCAAGAACCATCGAAGCAAGGCGCGCAAAAGCCGCCCCGAACCAGGCCATCGCAATCGGCAGGATCGCAAACACGCTGGCGGTGGCTGGCAACTGGGTGACGCAGACCAGCGCGGTGGTGTGGATCATGAAGAAGACGCCGCCAAACGTGGCGCGGAACTCGGCAAAGCCGCCGGGCTTGGTTGGGTCAGCCTGAAGGCGCAGGGAATTGGCAATGGCGGCGGGGCGCAGGACGGCGATGAGGCCCACAAATGCGCCGAAGCCGAGGCCAGCAAGGCATAAATAGTGAAAAATCATGGGCTTTGTGTCCTTGCATGTTGGAAACGGAGGCGGAGCGTGTGTGGAAAGCCTATAGCATGATCGCGGTGGGCTACATCAATCGGCTTTGTCCTTTTGAGGGGTTTTCGGCCAGCGCCGGTGCATCCAGAACCACTGGCCCGGGGTTTCGCGGATACGTGCTTCGATGAAGCGTGTGATCTCGGAGACGGTGGCATGGGTGTCGTCCGGCTGGGCGATGATTGGTTCATGAACGGTGACACGGAAGCGGCACGGGCCTGTGCGGATGGTAGACATGGGGATAAGCGGCACCTGATAGCGCGCGGCGAGACGGGTCGGCCCGGGCGCGGTCATGGCGTCGTGGCCGAAGAAGGGAACTGCAATCCCTTCGCGGAATTTCTGGTCATTGAGGAGGGCAACGGCCTGTCCCTTGGCGAGCGCTTTCATCAAGCGGCGCGTGCCCAGACCTTTGGGCGCAAGCGCGGGGATGCCGTAGGATTGGCGCAGGGCATTGACCCGCCTGTCGATGTGCGGATTGTTGAGCGCGCGATAGGTGACAAGGCAATCAACGGGCCGGTTACAGATCGCCGAGGCCATGACCTCCCAATTGGCAAAATGGCCCGAGATGAGCACCGCGCCGGAGCCGGACTGGCTGACCGCGTCGAGCCGCTCGGGATTGATAACTTCGAGCCGGGCTTCATCTGTGTAGGGTTTGAGTTTGGTAAGGTGTGGAAGCTCTCCGGCGGTGCGGCCGACATTTTCCCAGGCTTCGAGCGCGGTGGCGCGGATTTTCGCCTCCTCCCATTCGGGAAAGGCACGGCGCAGATTGGACAGGGCGATCTTGTGCTGGGACAGGCGCGGGCCGATCTTGCGTCCGATCCAGCCGCCAAGGTTTGACGCGCATTCAGGACTGAGCAAAGAGACGGGCATCCAGTAGAGGACATCCCACAACAAGGTTTCGACCCGCCACTGTATCCGTTGGCCGAGCGAGGCCCGCTCGTCTATATCTGTCGGACGGGTATAGCCGCTGGGATCAGCCATGTTTTTTGTCCTCGAAGAAGGGGGCAAGCAAAGCGTCAAGCGCGCCCTCATCGCTAAATTGCGCGTGGACATCAATCGGGATGATGTCCGTGCGGGCCTCTGGCGGAAGGCGGACAAAATCCTTGCGCGTGGTGACGAGCGTGTAGCCATGGGCTTTGGCGATGGCGTGGAGCCGTGTGAGATCGCGCGGGGTATAGGTATGATGATCGGGGAAGCCGAACTGGTCTTGGACATCGCCGCCCGCCTTGCGCAAATGCTCGAAGAAACGGGCGGGGCGGCCAATGCCGGCAAAGGCGAAGAGCGGGCCGTCGGGTGGCGCGGTGGTCTGGACGAGGCGCGCGCGCAGGACGGGCAGAGACGCGCAGGCGATGACCGGCGGGACAGGGCCGTCGCCCATCAGGATGACCGCATCAGCGCGCGCAAGCCCTGCGGCGGGCGGTTCGCGCAAGGGGCCTTTGGGCAGGACATAGCCATTGCCAAACGGGGCCTCGCTGTCGATGACGATGAGGGATAAGTCTTTGGCGAGCGAAGGGTTCTGGTGACCGTCATCCATGATGATCGCCGCTGTGCCTGCCTTGATCATGGCCCGAGCGCCTGCGGGCCGGTCGCGGCTGATCCAGCTGTCACCATTGGCCGAGAGCATGAGCGGTTCGTCGCCAACCTCTGTCGCGGTATGGGTCGCGGCATCGACTTTGAGCGGGCCGGAGAGCGTGCCGCCATAGCCGCGTGAGAGACTGGCAGCGCGAAGACCTTGTGCGAGAAGTCGGGCGCGTAGGGCGTCTACGATGGGGGTTTTGCCGCTGCCGCCGCTTGTCAGATTGCCGACACAGATGACCGGAACATCGAGTTTGAGCGGGGTGGCGCGGGCGATGCGGCGGGCGGTCATATGGGCATAGAGCGCGGAGAGCGGGGTGAGGAGGGCGCGGAGCATGGGCGCGGATTCGCGCGATTGCGGGTCGAGGCCGGCTGACCAGAAATGGGGCGCGCGGGCCATATCAGCGCGGCTCGATCAGGGTTGAGAGGGCGTCGATTGTGTC
>CALLCD010000153.1 GCA_938049795.1 uncultured Hyphomonadaceae bacterium
CCTAAATGCCAACGCAAACATATTTTATGTCCAGATAATCATCCAGGCCATATTTGGAGCCTTCGCGGCCCGACCCTGACTCTTTTACGCCGCCGAAAGGGGCCGCCGGATTGGAGAGGCTGCTTTCATTCACCCCGACCATGCCATAGTGCAAGGCTTCAGAGACTTTCCAGATTGTCGCATTGTTGCGCGAATACATATATGCGGCCAGACCAAACGGGGTATCATTCGCCAGCGAGATCGCCTCCTCAACTGTCGAAAATGTCATGATCGTCGCCACGGGGCCAAAGATTTCTTCGCGCGAAATGCGCATATCCGGTTTGACACGGGACAGAATAACCGGACCAAAAAAGGCCGAATTTGGCCGGTCGGGCGATGCTGGAGGACCGGCTTCAACAGCACCTGAATTGAGGGCATCCTGAACAAGTTCCCTGACCCCGGCAGCGGCTCTTTCATGAATAAGCGGACCAAGATCAAGTTGCCCCGCAGCGGCAACGAGTTTTGCAGTAAATGTGTCTGCGACCGTTTCGTGTACGAGAAACCGATTGGCGGAAATGCAGGTCTGACCGGCATTACGAAACTTTGCGGCAATCGCGCCTTCGACCGCCCGATCAAGATCGGCATCTTCAAAAACCAGGAATGGCGCATTGCCGCCAAGCTCCATAGATGTGCGTTTCATGGTTGCTGCACAGTCGGCAGCCAGCATTTTTCCAACCGGCGTTGATCCAGTAAAAGTCAGCTTACGCACAATGGGTGACGAGGTCAGCGCCTTGCCAATGGCCGGCGTATCTCCAAAAACGATATTGACGACGCCATCGGGGATGCCCGCTTTCTTCGCAAGCACGCCAAGCGCAATCGCCGACAATGGCGTCTCGTTTGCAGGTTTACACACGACCGTACATCCGGCCGCAAGAGCGGCTGCAATCTTGCGCGCGAGCATCGCATTCGGAAAATTCCAAGGCGTAATGCAGGCGACAACACCAACAGGCTGTTTCAAACACAGAACCCGTGTCCCTTCGCGCGCATGAGGAATGATGTCACCATAAGCCCTGACGGCTTCCTCGGCGAACCACTCAAAATAACCCGCCCCATAATCAATCTCGCCCAGCGCTTCGGAAATCGGCTTCCCCTGTTCGGCGGTCAGGATTTTGGCGAGATCCCGGCGGTTGGCCCGTATTTCCGCGCACCATGCCTTTAAAAGTCCGGCACGTTCATTTGCCGGACGCAGCTTCCAGTCCTCGAAAGCTCGGTCGGCGGCAGTAATAGCGATATCGGCTTCCCGGCCTCCCCCCCGCTGCACCTGAGCGATAATTTCGTCCGTTGCCGGATTTTTGACCGCGAAAAATTCCCCGCCATGCGCCTCGACAAATTCGCCATTTATGAAAAGTCGGGTGTCCAACAGTTCCGGACGGTCCAGCGAAACTGACACCTAGTAATCTCCATCAGCAGATTTGTTTGCAAGACTGTTGCGCAACGCACGCACGCCCTTGGCAAGAACACCCGTATCGGTTCCGATGCCCACGAAACTCGCGCCGGCTGCCATATATTTGTCGATCAACTCCTGCGTGACCGCGAGAACACCCGCTGGCTTCCCAAGCGCCCTGATATCCGACAAGGCCTGACACACAGCCGCGACGACATCTGGATGACTGGCCTGACCTGGAAACCCTAGAGCTGCGCCCAGATCGGACGGACCGATGAAAACCGCATCCACACCTTCAGTCGAGGTGATAGCTTCCAGATTGTTCAACCCCTCCACCGACTCAATTTGAACCGCAACGCAAATCTCCGAATTTGCCTTGGCAATATAGTCATCGACCATATTCCATCGCGCACCACGCGCCAGCGAAGTCCCCAGTCCGCGGACGCCTTCAGGTGGATATCGCACGGATTGAACGATACGCGCGGCCTGATCGGCATCATGCACCATAGGTATCAGAAACGACTGCGCCCCAATATCAAGTAAGCGCTTCAAGCCTGCCGGATCATCGCTAAGCGGGCGCACAATGGGGGCTGATGGATAGGCTGCAATCGCTTGCAAGGAATGCAGCAGCATGCCCGTTTCAAGCGGCGCATGCTCGGCATCAAGCAAGAGCCAGTCATACCCCGCACACGCACAGATTTCAGCCGTGATGCTGTTGCCAAGACCGCACCAGAGACCAAAGGTGACATCGCCTGAGGCAAGCTGTGCTTTGAACGTGTTTTTTGGAAGATCCATGATCTCTCTCTAGCTAAACTGAAGCCCTATTTCGCCGTATCGGCCATAGTCCGCAACTATGTCATCTCCAGGCGAAACGATGACAGGACGGGTGAAAGAACCGGCAAGATAAACATGGCCGGCCTCAAGCCCGATCCCCTGCTTGGCAAACCGTCGGGCGAGCCAGACAATCCCCCTCGCCGGGTGCCCGAGAACCCCGGCAGCAAGTCCGGTTTCTTCGATCACGCCATTTCGGCTCAGCGTCGCGCCAACCCAACCAAGATCGGCATCTCCGGGGATTTTAGTCTCCCCGAGGATGTAACCGGCATTGGCTGCATTGTCGGCAATTGTATCGAAGATCTTGCGCGTATAGCCCGTATCCGGATCTTTTCGGTATGTACGCGCCGCGATAAGCTCCAGCGCAGGAACGATATAATCTGTAGCGTCCATCACATCTTCAACGGACAAGGCCTCGCCCATCAGATCCTCTTTCAGGACAAATGCAAGCTCAGCTTCAAGGCGCGGATCGCAGAAACGGTCAGCCTCCAGCGTGGCACCGTTTTCAAAGCACATATCATCGAGCAATGTGCCGAAATCCGGCTCATGGATCTGCATAGCGCTCTGCATGGCCCGTGATGTCAGTCCGATTTTTCGGCCGATAATTTTCCGCCCCTTACTTTGCTTGAGCGCAACCCACGCCTCTTGCGCAGTGTACGCATCATCTATGGTTAGCCCGTCGGTAAACTGGCTCGTGGCCGAGAATTGCTGGCGTGTTTGTTCTGCGGCTTCATGTTTGGCGGCAAGATCCTGCGCCATTTCCGGAGACATCATGACGATCTAGCCCCCTTTTTGAAACGGCGAGACAAGCTTGCTGAGAAAGGACTTTTTCTCTTGCGCCACAGCTCCCCCCATCGGCATATCCTCACCATAGAAAAGCGGCAGATACCCAGTGCCCTCAGCATTCTTTTTGACATAGGCGGCATGCGGTTTCCCCCAATGCGCCGGCATGAGAAGATACCCCTTCTGTGCACACTCGGCCAAAATCTTACGGCGCGTTTCTTCAGCCAAGACCCGGTCCTCGCAGAACAAAGAGTTCCACTCCGGGAAAATCACCTGAATAGGCGAATGCATGATATCACCGCTAAAAAGCGCCGTCTGCCCTTCACTGGTCAGGTTGATGGCGCAGTGCCCGGGGGAATGGCCAGGTGTCAGATAGGCCGTGACCTCCGGATCAAGCTTCAGCTTTTCTTTCCAGGTCAAAGCCAAACCGGCATCAATGACAGGCTGGATACTGTCCTCGAACACACCAAGGTTGGCATCATTCGGCAATGGACCATTTGCAGGGTCCCAGGTCGCCAGATCTATCTCTGAAAAAACGTATTTCGCATTCGGAAAGGTCGGCACCCATTTGCCATCTTCGAGCGTTGTGTTCCAGCCGACATGATCAATATGCAGATGCGTCATCAGCACATAGTCAATCTCTTCCCGATCAATACCGGCCGCTTTCAGGTTTGCCAGATAATCAGTCTCAAGATTTGCAAATGGCGGATAGCCCGGCCGGTCCTTACAATTGCCAACACAGGTATCAATAATAATTTTCGAGCTTTGCGTTTCCACATACCAACTCGCGCTGGAGATCATCAAACAACCGCTTTCCGCCTCCAAATGGTTTGGAATCATCCAATCCTTATGCGGATCAAATTTTCCTTGATCAAATTCAGGAAACAGGACATCCGGCGGCGCGCCCGGCCCAAGACTTTCTTCAACGCGTTTTACGATTGCTTTCCCGATGCGAATATCCATCATTTACACCTGTTATGAAGCAGGCTGGCACGGGCCAGCCTGCATAGTTCAGTTAGAAACGGGTCGATAGGCTCACCCCGAACTGCTGAGGCGGCGCGAAGAAACCGAACTCCGGGAAACCGAACAAGAAGGAAGAAACGAATGAGTTGGTCAGCACATCATTTTCACCAAGATTGCGCGCATAGACATTAACGCTGTATCGCTCACTTTCACTTGTGTAACCCAGCAAAAGGTCTGCCCTGAAATATCCGTCTTGCTGCTCGATACCATCTGCGCGATTGAACGCACTAAAGAACTGCTCATCGGTATAACGCCCATTTGCCTCAAAGGTCAGATAGCCGCCGAATGACAAATCATGGGTGTAGGTCCCGCCAAACTGCGCCGTAAACTGAGGTGCTTGGGGTAAGCTGTTGCCGGATAGATCAAGACCGACCGCGCCAGTGACCGCATCATCGGTGACGAAATCATCAAACTCAGCATTTAGGTAAGTCGCATTGGTGTAGAGGGTCAGATCTTTCGTCGGTGTAAATGTCAGCTCAGCTTCAATACCGCCAACTGTCGCTTGCGCCGCATTTTCGATCACCAGCGTCAAGCCCGTAATCTGCCCGACTTGAAGATCTTCATAATCGGCATAAAATCCGGTCAGGTTAAATGTGCCCAGATTGTTTGGAAAGCTGAACTTTGACCCGATCTCATAGTTCCAGATAAACTCTTCATCAAATGACGGGTCAGGGTTCTGCGTCCCAAGATCAAACCCGCCGGATTTAAATCCACGTGTCGCCGACGCGTAGAGGAAGAGATCGTCTGTGGCATCATACTCAAGTGCAAACCGTGGCGTGAAGGCGTCAAACGTTTCATCAAACATGCCTGTTACAGGCGGGCCAAAGGCTGTCACTTGACCAAAATTGTCCAGCTCTTTTTCTTCAACAGAGTAACGAAGTCCGAAAACGAAGCTTAGATCATCTGTGATGCCAAAGCGGCCATTTCCGAATACAGCAAAAGCGTCTGTTTGCAGATTGCCCGATGCGATGAAGACATTGCCAACGCCGCCGGTAAAAGCCGGGAAGTTGAACGGCTGATTGACAACTGTATTCCCATCAATGTCCTCATGGAAATAGTACAGCCCGAAAACCCAGTCGAGACGGTCGCCAAAGAGGTTACCATCGAACACGAACTCTTGGCTGAACTGATCTGCGAACTCGGACTGAGCGATGTCAGCGAAGAAGACGTCAGACCCATCAATATCAGATGTGATTTCATAGTCGGTTGAACGATATGACGTGCGCGAATTGAAGTTTATTGATCCGATTTTGCCTTCCAGGTGTGCAAGAAAGCCAAAATAGTCTCGCTCATTGGTTGGATCGACATCGAAAGAATTATCAAAAACATTGTCGCCTTGGAATATCGTGCCGCCGCCGCCGGTGCTTCCGCCAAGACCGCCAAAGAGGCCGGGTTGATCAGCAGGAACAATTGCGAGCGGCGTTACGCCTGGATTGCCAGGCTGGACAAAACTGTAGCCAATAGCTGAGTCATCTTGAGTGTAATAGTCGCCAGAAACGCTCAGCAACCAGTCGTTCGCGATGTCAAATTCCAACGTACCGCGAACAGAGAAGGTTTCTTCGTCAAACAGGTCATTTCCTGTGGTGACGTTTGTGCCATAACCGCCACGGTTCACGTAACGTGTCGCAACGCGTGCACGCACCCTGTCACCGAGCGGCCCGCTGAGCGCGCCCAAGGCTTCAAATCGGTTAAACTCGCCATAGCTCAGATTGACATACCCCTCCAGCTCATCGGTCGGACGTTTGGTGATGACATTAATTGAACCGCCTGTTGCGTTTCGGCCATAAAGCGTGCCTTGCGGTCCGCGCAGCACCTCAACCCGCTCCAAATCATAAAAAGCCCCCTGCGCCGCTGCTGGACGCCCAAGATAAACGCCGTCAACATTGTACGCGATATTTGATTCTTGACCTGTTGAAAGCGTGGACAGGCCGATGCCGCGAATGCTGACGTTCGGCGTACCAAGCTGGTTACCAAACGTCAGATTTGGAATGGCGGCCGTCAGGCCTTCCAGAGTGGCAATGCCGCGATCGGTCAACGCATCTCCATTAATCGCCGTGACAGCAATAGGGGTTGTTTGCACTGTCCCCTCTGTACGCTCGGCTGTGACCGTGACCGTTTGCAAAGTGCGGCGCGATTCTTCACGATCCTCCGCATCACTCTCCTGTGCCAATACAGGCAACGCAAGCGCCGAAGCGCTCATCAATAGTATAGCCAAGCGCGATTTTTTGCGAATGTCCGACATCTCAATTTCCTCCCGAGTAATGAGCGAGTCTGCCCCCTATGGGTCTGTCCTCAGTCCTTTTGATTCATGCACGCATAACCAGCCTTATGAGCCTTGACAAGTCCATAAAATGCTTTTTATGCATGCATATAAAAACTTATGCATGCATAGTGGCAAAAATGAAACTTTATTGTTGGAATGATCTTGGACGCTCCCATTGGGGATGTCTGTCAGACGATGGAACACATGACCTATCGCACCATTGGCCAACCCTTAGTGATGGTCTGCGTGCAGGCATGCCTGCCATAAAGGACGCGGTGACCAAAAGCACGGACGTGATACCGCACGCTCATGCCGTCACGCTTGAACCGCCTTGCGCAGAGACGAGCCGCATATTCTGCATCGGTGTGAATTACAAAACGCATGCCGCCGAAGCGGGTCGAGATGTTCCAGAATGGCCGTCCGTTTTTCTGCGCCACCCTAGATCATTTGTGGGCGCCGAGGCGAACGTGGTGAAACCAATGGCTTCTGACGATTTTGACTATGAGGCGGAGCTTGCGGTTATCATCGGCAAGCCCGGCCGGGCCATCGCGAAAGACGCAGCGATGGATTATGTCGCCGGATATACCTGTCTTGCCGACAATTCCGTCAGAGATTTCCAAAAGCACAGCCGTCAGGTGACCGCTGGCAAGAATTTCGACCATAGCGGCGCGATAGGCCCGTGGCTTGTAACCGCAGACGAAGCCCCCGCGCCCGAAGACATGACACTTGTCGGGCGCTTGAATGGCGAGGTCGTTCAGAACGGCAGTCTAAAAGATCTGATTTACGCGATCCCTGATCTCATCGCCTACATTTCCACATTTACCGAATTACAACCGGGCGACATTATCGCGACCGGCACACCCGAAGGGGTCGGCTTCAAACGCTCCCCGCCCCTCTTCATGAAAGCGGGGGATACATTCACAGTTGAGATTGAAGGCGTTGGTATGCTCAAAAACACGGTCGTTGTAGAACGGGAGGCGATTGCCGCATGAGCGAGCACGTCAAATATCTCACAGAGGCCGACATTGTCTCAGTCGTATCGCCGGCAGATGCTGTTGACGCGCTGCGCAAGATGTTGCTGGAAAAGGCCTCCGGAGAGGCGCAGAATGTTCCAAAAAGCTTAGGCGCGTGGACAGGCGGGGCGATGCATTCGCTCGGATCTGTCATGCACGGGGCAGGCTTTGCCGGCTTCAAGACATGGGTGCGCACCGATAAGGGCGGGGGGTCTATTTTCACCCTGTTCAATGCCGAGACGGGCAAGCTACTGGCGCTGCTTGAAGCGCGCGCCCTTGGCCTGTTGCGAACATCCGCGATCACCGGGGTCGCGACCGATTTGCTCGCGCCTCAAGACGCAAAAATCGGCTGCATCATCGGCACAGGCGATCAGGCCTCTATGCAATTGCGTGCCATGAGCGCTGTCAGGACGTTTTCAGAAGTGCGCGTGTTCAGCCCGACACCTGAACGGCGCGCCTCATTCTGCGAGCGGCAGTCACAACGCTATGAATTCCCGCTCATCCCTTGTGAGAGCGCAGAAGCAGCGATGGATGGCGCGGACATTGTCACCACCATTACCCGCGCCTCCGAGCCATTTATTCATGCTGACATGCTGTCGACCTGCAAGCTGTTTGTTGCGGTTGGCGCGATCCTGCCGAAAAGGGCCGAGTTTCATCAAGACGTGTTTGATAAAGCGAGCCGTCTGGTTGTTGACGATTTGGAAAACGCACGACGGGGCTCGCGTGAATTCCGGGAAAAGTTCGGAGATGACCTGGCCGGGTGGAAGGGAGTTGAGACACTCGACAAGATTGTCGCGCATGCGGGCCAGCCTCCGGAGGGTGATGGCCTGACACTGTTCAAAGGCATGGGCATGGGATTATCAGACCTTGCCGTTGCAAGCCTTGTTTGCAGACGGGCCCATGAGACCGACACGGGACTTTCAATTGCGCCGCAGACGCGCGAGAACCTGCTTGAAGCCGACTTGGAGGGTTAAGCCATGACAGACGACAACACCTCAGCCATCTTCAAAGACGTGTCCGGTCAAACGCCACGGACCCAGGACCAGTGGTCACCACTTGTCATCCGGAAAGCAGCAATCGACGCAGAAATCGCGCGCCTGCTGGATATAAGTCCCCCCGTAAACGGCAAGCGCAGCACAAAGATCATCCATCCATCTGCAACAGCGCCCGGATACGGGTTTGCGCCGGGCACAGATGTAACGATTAATGTGCTCAAATCTGGCGAGCGGACATGGAAGTGTCGTACAAATGCCAACCATATCGAAGTCACACTTTCGGGCGAAGGCACACTCATTGTCGATGGCGACGCCCGCCGCGTCTCCAAATGGGGCGTCTTTACAATCCCGTCGATGAGCGTGTTCGAGTATCACAATACTTCTGACACACCCTGGGTGCGCCTGACCTATTCCAACGCGCCTGTGCTCGAGATGCTCGAAGCGTGTTACCGTGAAGAGTTTGAGGGTGATACACCGCCTGCGGACAAAGGCAAAACCACACCAAACACGCCTTCAAGTACCGGCCCGCGTGCGCGCGATCTTGCACTTAACACAACCATCTCCAGTGATGGCGCGCAAATTCGCGGCTATGAATGGCTCATAGATCTGGAGCCAACAGAATCACGTCCCCTGTACTGGCCTTATGAGGAGGTCGCCAAGCATCTGCCATCTGCCGAGCAGCTGAGCAGCGCCTATAATGGCCGCCGTGTCTTCCTGCTCTACAATCCGGCAACAGGCGACAAAATGGGCACATCGCAAAGCTTCTTTGCCACGATTTCCTCATCGCCGATCAATAATAATTATATTCCGCACAGACACACATCCTCTGCGATCAATTATTATCTGCGCGGCAAGGGCTTTAGCAAAGTTGGCGGTGACAAGATCGAATGGGAAGCCGGCGACTTGCTCCTGTCTGCGCCAAGCTGGATGGCCCATTCCCACCACTCTCAAGCGGACTCCACCTCCGCGCTAACCATTCAAGACCATCCCTTCCATATCGGCCTGCACTCGCTTGTGTGGCAGGAGCGGATGAACGAGAAAATTCTCACCCTCGGCGCACAAGGCGGACTGGAAACGAACCGCGCCCAACTTATAGGGGTTGGATCATGACCGCACTTACATCCACCGCACGAGAGACAAAGCCGCTCGATATGCCAAAAGCAGAGCTCAGAGCACTCCGCAGCGATGTCCGTGACTATTATGAAGACTATGGCCAGCATCTTGATGACGGAGATCTTGAGGCCTGGGTAAAATATTTCACCGAAGACTGCCACTATCGTGTCATCTCCCGGGAAAACCACAAATTAGGGCTGCCAATCGGCCTGATCTATTGCATGAACAAGAATATGGTCCGTGATCGGGTAACAGCGCTCAGGGAAACCACCGTCGCGCAGCCCCGTGTCATCCGTCATTTCATCAGCGGCGTGCGCATCAACTCTATCGCTGAAAACGGTGACATATCAGCCCAAGGCAATTTCCTGATCTCCGAATGCCTTGCCGATGGCGAACCGGAAATTACCGCAGCCGGACAGTATCAGGACGTGCTCGTCCGGGACGGCGATGGTTTCCTGTTCAAATATCGCGACTGCATCGTCGACAATTACCGCATTAAGACATCCATTATCATACCGCTTTAAGGGGCCGTTATGACAGTTCTACCAATCGGCTCGCTCGCGGGCGCACAAGCATCATATGAATGGCCCGAGGATGGTTTTACCAAAATACCGAACTGGGTTTACTCGGATCCGGACATCTATCGCAAAGAGCTCGAAGTCTTCTATTATGGCGACACCTGGCACTATGTCGGTCTGACCTGTGAAGTGCCCGAGATCGGCTCCTTTCGCCGCAGCACAATCGGCGAGCGCCCCGTCATTCTCGTCCGCCATGCCGATGACGAATTTTCAGTTCTTGAAAACCGTTGTGCCCATAAGGGCGCCCAGCTCTGCTGGGAAAACACGGGCAAAGTGGAAGACTTCACCTGCCCTTATCATCAATGGAACTATTCCCTGAAAGGCGACCTTCAGGGCGTCCCGTTCTTGCGCGGTGCCCTCGGCAAAGGCGGCATGCCGCGCGATTTCAAAAAGAGCGAACACGGCCTCAAAAGCCTACGCATACACAATGAAGGCGGCGCGATCTGGGCCACGTTCTCTGATGACGCGCCTAGCTTTGAAGACTATTGCGGCCCGGACATTCTGGCTGAAGTGCGTCATATGCTCCCGGGCAAACCCATCGAGCTGCTCGGCTATACGCGCCAGTTGATTCCGAGCAATTGGAAGACCTATCTGGAAAACCTCAAAGACCCCTACCACGCCACGCTGCTACACTCTTTCTACATCACCTTCGGCCTCTGGCGCGCTGACAACAAGTCGAAATGTGTGCCCCAGGAACGCGGCCACAGCGTTATGGTTTCGCACAATGAGGGCAAAAAAACCTCTGACGCCACCTCTGAGATGAAGCGCTTTCGGGACGATCTTGAAGTGCTTGACAAGGAAACCATCACCCCGCGTCAGGAATTTAACAAAAAGCGCGTCGGCGGCGGTTGGATCTTTCCATCCGCCTATATGGGCATTCAGGCGAATACACTCAAAATGCGTCATCTCATCCCACGCGGCCCGAATATGCACGAACTGGTCTTCACCCATTACGGGTTCACCGATGATGATGCAGAGCTACGCCGCCTGCGCCTCAAGCATGCAAATCTGCTTGGGCCAGCCGGATTTGTCTCCATGGATGACAGCGAAATGCTCAGTCAGCTCCAGCATGGCGTCGGCGCGTATCCGCATGAAACCAGCATTGTCGAGATGGGCGGCAAAGAGATTGAAGAGACCGATTATATGGTCAGCGAAGTCCTGATCCGGAGCTTTTACAAGTTCTACCGCGAAGCGATGGGATTGTAAGACGTGAGCGAGAACTGGACAGAAGTCGCCAAGCTTGACGACGTAAACCCCGACACGAATATGCTCCGTGTGGATGCGTTTGATGAAGCAATCTGCATCTATGTGCTCGAGAGCGGCGTCTATGCGACCCAAGACCTCTGCACGCATGGGCAGGCCTGCCTGTCTGAAGGTTGGCTCGAAGACGAAACAATTGAGTGCCCGCTGCACCAAGGCGTCTTCGACATCAAGACAGGCGCACCGATAGCGCCTCCGGTGACCGAACCGCTGACCGTTTATGAGACGCAAGTAAAAGACAAGACAATCTTCCTTCGGCCAAAGGCGGAATGAGCGGGCCTTTCATCATTGTCGGCGCAGGGCAAGCTGGCGCGTGGGTCGCCAAGACCTTGCGATCTGAGGGATATGGTGGAGGCCTCGTTCTGATCGGGTCCGAACCTCACCTGCCCTATGAACGCCCCCCGCTTTCAAAATCCTATTTGAGCAAAGCAGACGGCACCGAAGGCCAAGATATTCTCTCTACAGATGAAATCGAGCGACTTGGCATTGATTTCCGGTCATCGACCAGCGCAACAAAGCTCGACATCAAGCATAAGAAACTCCATCTTCAGGATGGCTTGAGACTACCTTATGAAAAACTCTGCCTGTGTACAGGTGGCCATGCGCGCGCACTGTCTTACGATCCAGAGCTTGCGCCCTATATCCACCTATTGCGGACCCGGCAAGACGCTGACCGGCTCCGCTCTGCTCTACACCCGGGCCAACATATCGCCATCATAGGGGGCGGCTGGATTGGCCTTGAGGTCGCCGCAACAGCCCGCCAGCTTGGCGCAGAGGTCACCATCTTTGAGGCCGCCGACCGGCTTTGCGGCCGAAGCGTGATGCCTGAAGTGTCGTCCGCCCTTCTTGATCTGCACAGATCCAATAACGTCGCCATTCATCTGGGGTGCGGGCCAATCGGGCTTTCGGCAAGTCACACCCGATCTGTGGCCATCCGTACAGAAATGGATATGGCCCACTTCGATGCCGTCCTTCTCTCCATTGGCCTTGTCGCTGATGATGCGCTCGCGAGCGGTGCGGGTCTGGCCTGCAAGAATGGCATCCTTGTGAATGAGCAATGTCAGAGTTCAAAACCGGATGTTTTCGCCGCGGGTGATGTCGCTGTCACACCGACGCAGATCGCCGGGCATCTCCGGCTCGAGAGCTGGCAAAACGCACAGGATCAGGGCATAGCGGCCGCAAAGGCCATGCTCGGACAAGACATTGCCTATACGCCAATCCCGCGCATCTGGTCTGAACAATACGACACATTCATTCGCATCGAGGGCGCCCCTCACCTCGCCGCCTTCACGTATTGCCGGTCAGACGGGGACACACACCTCTGGATCGGAACCGACAAGCAACACAAGATGGTAAGCGCGATCTCGTTCAATGACATGCGCGGCCAGAGATTTGCCGCACGCGCAATTGCGCAAGACAAATACCTCAACGCAGACGAGCTACAAAACACCGACGGGCCAATCAACGCCGCTTTTGTTTCGAGGATGGAGACAAAAATATGACCACGCCCGCACCTGACTTATCCAATTTCGTTGCCGGCTTTTATCTCGCACTTGATGAGGGAGATGTTGAAACCGTTGCCGCGTCATTTGCTCCAGACGGTTTGTGGTTGCGCAAAGGCGAGGAATTGGTTGGGCCAGACGCAGTGAAATCCGCTCTTTCGACAAGAGACCCAAGCCGACGCACCGCACACATCGTCTCGAACTTCACGGCAAGCGCCGCCGGTTCAGATAGCTGGACGACCCATTACTATCTGACAGTATATGACAATAAAGGCCCCGAAGGCACCAGACGTGTCGCCATCCTGGCCTGTACCGACACAATCAGCGTCACAGACCATCACTTCCACATTCGGCGAAAGCAAAGTAGAAAACACTTGTAACTCCCCCCCCAAGGCACCCTTTCATCGAGAATACTCATGTCGCAAATTGAAGATGTCATAACCAATCTCCGCGCCAGGATCATGTCTGGAAACATCAAGCCGGACGAACGCTTGATGGAAGTCCCGATATCGCAAGAACTCGGCGTCTCGCGCACACCGGTACGCATCGCCCTCAGCGCTTTGGAACGCGAAGGATTGGTCACCACAGATGGCCCCAAACGCGGCTTCTATGTCCGCTCGTTTGACATAGAGGAAGTCTTTCAGGCCATCGAGTTACGCGGCGCACTAGAAGGTATTGCCGCCCGCAAGCTTGCAGAAGAAGCCACTGATCCGGTTACGATTACACATCTCAAATCAGCGATAGAGGCTTGCGAACAACTTTTAACAGACGGCGTCTCGACACCTGAGAAACAACAGGCCTGGATCGACAATAACGCCAAGTTTCACACCGCCCTCATATCTGGCGCAGATAATAAAGTGTTGCGCAATTTGATCGAAACCCTGAGCCGAATGCCGCTTGTATCGTCCCGCGCCGTCCCCCTCATCTCGGGCGCCACCGAAGACCAGCACTTACGGCTAAGACGCGCACATGAGGACCATGAGGACATTCTGGACGCCATTGTCAGCCGCAATGGCATGCGCGCAGAAATGCTGATCCGCGAGCACGCCGTGCGCAATGTCAAAAACAAACGGGCGAACTTCTGGAAAATGAAATTCCAGTCGGACTGGAACAATCTTCCAGGGCTAGACCTCGTCGTAAACGAGGATAGCCGTGTCCAAGAGCGTTAAGCCAACCGAATTTCAAGCGGTCGCGCTAAGACTGTTCCGTTGTCGATGACGTTGCCGAACGCGATCATGGCACGCCAAACCTCCGGTCAGCGCATCGGCCTGATCGTCGGTGCTCTTCTGTTCGGTCTACTGCTCTGCTTAGACGCGCCTGCGGGCATTTCCCCCGAAGGCTGGATCGTCGTTTCCATGACCGTGCTCATGGCCGCCTGGTGGTTTACCGAAGCACTGCCCCTCGGCGTTACAGCGCTTGTTCCGCTGATTGTGCTACCACTTGCCGGTGTGTCGCCGATGGGAGCGGTTGCAAACAGCTATGCCAGTCCATTTGCATTTCTTCTTATCGGCGGTCTGATGATTGGCAGATCGTTCGAGAAATGGAATCTTCACGCCCGGAGAGGACTGCTCTGCCCCCAAGAAACTGGATCGCTTTTGGCTGGAGTTTCGGCTAAGTTTGGATTTGGCTGGGAGGAGAAGAAGCGATGCGAGCATCGAAGTTCACGGACGCCCAAAAGGCGTTTGTCATCAAGCAGGGCGAAGC
>CALLCD010000154.1 GCA_938049795.1 uncultured Hyphomonadaceae bacterium
CGGACGAACGAGAGACGGGCACAGGCTCATCAAAACAGGATGCCGAACGGGCCGCTGCAACGGCGCTCCTCAACCGGCTGGAGAACATAAAGACATGAGCGAACCAGACATCAAACGCGCAGGCTTTGCCGCGATTATCGGCGCGCCGAATGCGGGCAAATCGACCCTGACCAATTGGCTGGTGGGCGGCAAAGTGTCGATCGTGACCCATAAAGTCCAGACCACGCGCTTTCCTCTTCGCGGGGTGTTCCAGCATGAGGATGCGCAAATCGTGCTGATTGATACGCCGGGTATCTTCCGTGCGCGGCGGCGGCTTGACAGGGCGATGGTCAAGGCGGCGTGGGCGGGCGCGTCGGATGCGGATGCGGTGGTCCATCTGATTGATGCGGCGAGCTGGGTCGATGAACGTAAGGGCGTCCAGTTGAGCGCCGCGCAGAAGCTTTCCATAGAGGATGACCGGCGGGTGATTGAGGCGCTGAAAGAAAGCCACCGGAAAGTCTTCCTTGCGCTGAATAAAATTGATCTGTTCTCGCATGACGAAACCCTGCCGCTGATTGCCGAGCTGCGCGGGGCGGGCGTTTATGAGGAAATCTTCATGATTTCAAGTCTGAACGGCGATGGGGTCGATGCGCTCGTGTCGGCGCTTGCGGCCAAAATGCCCGAGGGCGTGGCGCTTTATCCGCCCGATCAGTCCGCCGATGTGCCGATGCGTGTGCTGGCGGCCGAGATCACGCGGGAGAAGCTCATGCTCCGTCTGCATCAGGAGCTTCCCTATCAGCTTATGGTCGAAACGGAAACGTGGAAAGACCTCAAAGATGGCAGTGTACGGATTGAGCAGGCTGTGATTGTTGGCCGCGCCGGACACAAGGCGATGGCGCTTGGCAAGGGCGGGGCGACGATCAAGGCGGTCAGCATGGCTGCGCGCGAGGAACTGTCCGCGCTGCTCGACCGGAAAGTGCATTTGTTCCTGTTCGTCAAAGTGGATGAGAAATGGCAGGAGAAGCGCGAGCGCTATGTCGATTTCGGATTGGAGTTTGACGTTTGAACACCTGGCGCTCATCGGGGCTTGTGCTGGGCGGACGCCGTTATGGCGAAGGCGGGCTGATCCTTGATGTGCTGACCGAGGAGATGGGGCGGCGCTCGGGCTTTGTCTATGGCGGGGCGTCGCGGCGCAAGCGGGGCCAATTGCAGACGGGCAATACGGTGGACCTCTCATGGAGCGCACGGGCCGACAATCAGCTTGGCAAGTTTGATGTTGCCGAAGCTGTGACCGAACGGGCGGGCGCGCATATGGATGACGCGAATGCGCTCGCCGCCATTGCCGCGATTACGGGCCTGTTGCGAGACGGTTTGCAAGAGGGCGACACGGGCGGGTCATCGCTTTATGATCCGTCTACGGTCTTACTTGATCTCTTGGGAGAGCCGGAGATTTGGCCTGCCCTTTATGTCCGCTGGGAGCTGGGCGTGCTGTCGGCGCTCGGCTTCGGGCTAGACCTGACGCGGTGCGCGGTCTCTGGCGCGAATGATGGGCTCACCCATGTCTCCCCGCGCACGGGCCGAGCGGTGAAGGGGTCTGAGGCGGCGGACTATCTCGACCGATTGTTTCCGCTGCCGATGTTTTTGGCCGACCCGTCCGCCCTGATTACGCCCGAAGCGCTGGGGCAGGGCTTTGCGTTGACAGGGCATTTTATCGAGCGGCGGATCTATACGGCGATCAATCGTCCGCCTCCGGAGGAACGCGACCTATTGCTCGCGCGGCTGGAGCGCTCGGGACTGATTGTGATGGGGGATGGGGAGTAGAGGTCCGTAGGTCTCAACCCCGCCCGCGATAGGGCGCGACGCCGGTTTCGGGCACCCATAGACCTTTGAGCGGTTCACCCGTTTGCCAGAAGACATCAATCGGAATGCCGCCGCGTGGATACCAGTAGCCCGCCATGCGCAGCCATTTTGGCGCGAGCAAATCCTCAAGCCGTTTGGCAATGGCAATCGTGCAGTCTTCGTGGAACGCGCCATGATTGCGGAAGGCGGACAGGTACAGCTTCAGGCTTTTGGATTCGACCAGCCAGTCGCCGGGCGCATAGTCGATGACGAGATGGGCGAAATCCGGCTGGCCCGTGACGGGGCAGAGCGAGGTGAACTCCGGTGCGGTGAAGCGGGCGAGATAGTCCGTGTCCGGATGCGGGTTCGGCACGCGTTCGAGCACCGCCTCTTCAGGGCTGTGCGGCAAGGCGGTCTGTTGGCCGAGTTGGTCAATATTGTCGTAGATCGGATTGTCGGTCATGAGGCAAATGGGGTTGGAATGATGTTGAACAGGAAGCCCATATAGACGAGATATCCGGCGAGCATGATGCCGCCCTCCCAGCGGGCAATGCGTTTGCCGGTGAAGGCGAACAGGAGGACGAGGAAGATTGAGAGCATAAGCGTTGTAATGTCTGTCCAGGTCAGCCCGATATTGTGGGTTGCGCCGACAATCGCCTCGCCGATGTCAAAGCCTTTGCCCGCCAGCCCCGGGCCACCTTCGTAAAGCGAGAAGGGGTGGACAATCGCGGTGACGCCGATAATGCCCAATATGTTGAAAATGTTCGAGCCGAGCACCGTGCCAAGCGCCACGTCCGATTTGCCGCGCAAGGCGGAAATGGCTGCGGTGGCAAGCTCTGGCAGGCTTGTGCCGAACGCGACAATCGAAAGCCCGATCAGTGTTTCGGAAACGCCGAATTGCGCGGCGATGTTGATCCCGCCGGTGACCAGAAGCCTTGCGCCAACCACCACGCCGATAATCCCGCCAATTGCCAGCAGCGCCGCAATCGGGAGCGGGTCGGGCGTCTCGATCAGTTCGCCCTCTTCGGCGTGCATCACCGCTGTTTCGCCCTCGGCCCCTTGCGCGCGGTCGAGCAGGAGCGAGCCGACCATATAGCCGACGAGCAAGACGACAAGACCGATGCCGATGGGGCGGGTGAACATGTCGGTATAGACGAGCCAGCCAAACAACAGCGTCACCCCGACCATAGCTGAAAAATCCCGTGCCAATGCGCGTGGATGCGTCGTAATGGGCCGGATCAGCGCCGCAATGCC
>CALLCD010000155.1 GCA_938049795.1 uncultured Hyphomonadaceae bacterium
GCGACGTCCTCATTGGACAAAAGCAGATCGGCTTCGGTCAATAAGTGCATCCACGACCAATGATAGAGTTTGACGGCGCCCAGCTCACGCGGCTTCAATTGCACAGGATGATCGTGAGGCGATACCGCAAACTGATTTGATATGGTGATCACCGCATCCACCCCGTTTGCTTTGGCGATCTTCACATATGACGCCAATTGCTCGCGGCTCAGGTCTGCATTGCCGATCTTGGCTTCAACCAGCGCGTACCAGCGCGAGTTTCCTGTCTTAACCTCAATGAGGCCATCGGGGCGGCGCGCCATATCCTCCCCGGCTTTCTCGAATTGGACTTCGGTATAAGTGCGCGTTCGAGACGTCTTGCCAATCCGTCGCCCGACCGAGCCGAGCAAGACATCTGCGTACTCCTGTACATTTGCCAGGCAGGACAAGAAGATTGAGGTGGCGCGGCCCTCTTTCGAACTATCAGCCAATACCGGAAATAATCTCGCTCGTTCGCCATGTACCAAGAATGAAGGCCGCTCTTGCATCAATAGTCTCCCTACCCTTTCGCGCCACCTTCAGCGCGAATTTTACGAGGTTAGGGGAGAAGTTAGTTACACGCAAACGGGCGAAATTTGTGGGACCGTCTTAACCTGAAAAATGTCTCTTTCTGTTAGGATTTGCCTTGGTATGGGGGGCGAAATCTGGCCGGTATGGCGACATTGTCTTTTCTCTTGTTCTGTCTGGGCGTGGTGTTCGGATCGGGGGCTTTTTTCCGCAAAGGTGGGGAGAAGCTTGCAACTTATGTGCTGTTTCCGGTTCTGTTTGTGACGCTGGTTATGGGCATGCAGGCGGGCGACATCGAAGCGTTTTTCGGGCAGATCAACAAGGCGGCGATCTGGGGCACTTTGCTCGGATTGGCGATGCTGGTGGGGTATCATACGGCGAGATTACGCTCTGAGGGCGCTCTGTCGTTCGCGGGTGCTTTGCCCAATCTGAGGCTGAATTTCCGGACGCTGTGGACCTCGGGCCAGCAGCATGCACGGGATACCCGTAATCGCGCGCGCACGGCCAGCTCGGTCTATTATCACGCTGCCATCAAGCTGGGCGCGATCACCACGATGATTGACAAGACGCGGTCGGCGGACGGGTTTGCGGTGATCAAGGCCACGTTCAATCTGAACCGTTCGACCTGCCCTGACGCGCTTGATATTTTCAACACGCAGATGCGGCATCCGCAAAGGCTGCGCGTGATTTTGCGGCCTTTCCTCGCGCAATATGGGTCTGCCAGCGCGATTGGCGAAACGCTGATTTTCGGCATGTGCAAAGTGGCCCTCGCCGATGGGGCGGCGAGCGCGGCAGAGGTGCGGCTGATTGATCAGGTCGCCCGCGCGCTTGGATTGGGCCGGTTGGATACGCGGCGGATTATTGCGTCGGCGGGCATCCCGATTGAGGACGAGTTTCGCAATGATCACAAAAGCTGGCAGGAGCGGATGGCGGGCGGGGCGCAGTATGGCTCGCGGCAACGCTCTGGCCGCCACACACAGAGCGAAAGCACGCCTTGGCGCAGCGAGCGGGAGACGCATCTGGCGACGCTAGGCCTGCCCGCAAGCGCTTCGGCAAAAGACGCTAAATCCGCCTGGCGCAAGCTTGCCAAGAAATACCATCCCGACAAGCTCGTCTCGCAGAATTTGCCAGCGGATGAAATGGCCAAGGCGGAGGCCATGATGCAGGCGATTAACGAGGCGTATGACTGGCTTAAGGAGCATGAATGATGGGGGTTGAGCTGTCGGGTCTGTCTGATTTGCCGGTTGCGGTCTGGATTGTGTTCGGGATCGGGCTTTTGTTCGGGACAGGGGCGGTTTTGCATCGTTTGGGGCTGGCGCTGTTCTCGTGACTGATTTTTCCTGTGGCGCTGGTGTTCGGGCTGGCGACGGTGGCGACCTATGTTGGATTGCCGGGGGTTGAGTTTGATCTGGCGGCGTATCTGCCCTCATTGCGGGGGCAGGAAACCAGTTGGCCATCGGGTTTGGCGCGGGGCTGGGGTTGGCCTTTATCTTACGCGGGGTTTGGCGGCACATGTTGATCCGACAGGGCCGGACGGGGCAGCGGGACACGCAGCGCTGGCGGTCGGCGCGCAGCGTCTATTATGAGACGGCGATCCGGCTTGGCGTGCTGACGGCGAACGCAGACCGGAATGCTGAGCCGCGCGAGTTTGAGGCTCTTGAAGCAGTGTTCGAGCTTGATATGTTCAATGCGCCCAATGCACGCAAACTCTATGCGGCGCAGCTTGAGGCGCCTAGGCCCATGAGCCGTGTGATGGCGGCGTTCCTGAAGCGGTTTGCGCCGGCCAGTGCGGCTTGCGAGACGCTTATTCTGGGCATGGCGACGATTGCGATGGCGGATGGTCGCCCGACCAAGGACGAGCTTGGGCTTGTGCGGATGGCGGCGAGCCAACTTGGGTTGAGCCCTGCGGATGCGGACCGCTTGCTGGATGCGGCGGGGATTGGGCCGAGGCGCGCGATCGGCAACGGGCGGCCCATCTGGCGACATTGGGGCTCGATGCGGGGGCGACGCCGAAGCAGATTGCGCTGGGCTATAAGCGCTTGAGCGCGAAACATGCGCCGAACCGGCTCTTATTGCTTGGCATGCCGGACGAAGAGCGGGCGCGGATCGAAGTGATTAAAGCGCAACTTGATGCGGCCTATGCCGGGCTTTGCGATGCGCCATAGTGGCCGAAACACGCATTCGCGCTTCGCAATCGCCTGATCCCGCGCTAAACAGCGAGAATGGCCAAGCAAGACACCTCCCCGCTCGAACTTTTTAAGCAATCGCTCGCCGTGACGACCAAAGCGATGAGCGCGCAGCGTGATCTCGATGTGGTGTTCGGCACCGATGCGGGCGCAAACAAGGAACAGGTGACGCTGGCAACGCCGCCGCGCGATCTGGCTCCGGATGTGGTGGCGGCGGCGCGGGGGGCGGCAGATGCGGCGGCGCTCCGGCTGGCGCTGCATGACACCGAGGCGCATGCCGCCCATCGCCCCGCTGGCGATATTGCGCGCGAGGTCTATGAGGCGGCGGAGACGGCGCGGATTGAATCGCTTGGCGCAAACGCAATGGACGGGACGGCGGACAATCTCGACGCAGCGCTGGCGAAACGGTGCGAGCGGGAGGGCCTGTTGCAGATCAATGATCAGGATGGCGCGCCTTTGTCGCTGGCGGTGGAGTTTTTGCTGCGCGAGAAGCTGACCGGACGGCCCCTGCCCCGTGCGGCTCAAGCGATTGCGGATTTCTGGCGCGGGGATGTTGAAGCGAAAGCGGCTGATCCGATTGCACAGCTTGTCGATCAGCTTCACGATCAGCCCGCTTTTGCCCAGACCGTGCGTAGCATGATCCGCGATCTAACCTCTGGCGAGGAGGCGCAAGACGAGGCGGACGAGCAGAGCACTGAGGAGAGCGAGGCATCCGAGGAGCAGGAGAACCGCTCTGGCGAGGATGATGCGTCCGGCGAAGAGCAAGAAGGCGCAAGCATGGAGGAAATCCAGGCGGGCGAAACGGATGATGTCGAGGGTGAGGAAACCAATGTTCAGGTCGATCAGGACGCCGAAATGGACGCGGACGACAATCCGGACGAGGCTGATGATGGTGCCAAACCCTTGCGTCCCAATTATTCGGGCGAGGATGCGCCGGACTATATCTATCGGGTGTTTACCCGCGCCAATGACGAGGTGGCCCATGCGCCCGAGCTGTGTGACCCCGAAGAGCTGACACGGCTGCGCGCCTATCTCGATCATCAGCTGCAAAGCCTGCAAGGGGCGGTCTCGAAGCTTGCCAATAAATTGCAAAGGCGGCTGATGGCGCAGCAGAACCGGAGCTGGAGTTTTGACCTTGAAGAAGGTGTGCTGGACACGGCGCGGCTGACGCGGATCATCACCGATCCCACCGCCCCGCTCTCTTTCAAACAGGAAGATGACAGCCAGTTCCGCGATACGGTGGTGACGCTGCTGCTCGACAATTCCGGCTCGATGCGGGGGCGGCCGATTATGGTGGCGGCGCTGTGTGCGGACATTCTGGCGCGGACGCTGGAGCGGTGCGGGGTGAAGGTCGAAATTCTGGGCTTTACGACGAAGGCGTGGAAAGGCGGGATCAGCCGTGAGGATTGGGTTAAGGCGGGCAAGCCGGCTGGCCCCGGGCGGCTGAATGATTTGCGGCATATTATCTATAAGTCGGCGGATGCGCCGTGGCGGCGGGCGCGCAAGAACCTCGGACTGATGATGCGTGAGGGATTGCTCAAAGAGAACATTGATGGCGAAGCCTTGCTGTGGGGGTATGACCGGCTGATGGCGCGGCCCGAACAGCGCAAGATTATGATGGTCATCTCGGATGGTGCGCCGGTCGATGATTCCACACTGTCGGTCAATGTCGGCAATTATCTTGAACGGCATTTGCGCGAAGTGATCGGCTTTGTCGAGGATCGCTCGCCGGTGGAGTTGATCGCGATCGGCATCGGGCATGATGTGACGCGGTATTATAAGCGCGCGGTGACGATTGTGGATGCCGAACAGCTTGGCGGGGCGATGACCGAGCAGCTCGCGTCATTGTTTGACGAGGATGATGATGGGGGCGGCAATTTTGGCAAACCGCCCGCAACCGAAGAGACATCCGCGCCGTCGATTTCTGGTGCGGGGGCTGGGGCGCCCTCTTATGGCGGCGGCAAGGTCAGCACGGGACGTGATGTGCGGAAGACGTTTTTGCAGGAGGTCAAAGGTGGGCGGGGGTAAGGTCACGCTTTTGGCGGCCCTGTTTCTGGCCGGATGCAATATGGACCGTGCCGCCCACACCGCGCCGCAAGCAAGCGAGGTTCGCGCCGAGGTGGTTGATGCGTCCTATCGCGCGCGGTTGCAGGCGGCGTCTTGTGCAGATGCGGAGGATTTCACGCCGGCCCAGACGATAGAGATCACCGCAACGCCGCTCGACCCCGAGACGTTTGACGGGGTGAAGCTTGACGGGCTGAGCTTTCATGGCGGCTGGCATCTGACAAGTGATGAGCCGAATTTTGGCGGCTTGTCGGGGCTTGCCGTTGCGGCCGATGACACGCTGCTCGCCGTCTCCGACAATGGCGCATTTGTGTGGATCAATATGGCAGATCAGGGGCCGTCGGGTCTTGGAGCGATTGCCTATATGCGCAATCAGCGCGGCCGCTTGCTGGATGGGAAATCAAGTGCGGACGCGGAAGGGCTGGAACTGGCGGGTGGGCTGGCGCTGGTGAGTTTTGAGCGTGATCACCGCGTATTGGCATTTGATTTGGAGCGGTGCGGGGCGTCGGCCAATGGCACGCTGGTTGCGCGTATTCCCGAGGCGCCATTTGGGGCGGGACGCAAAATTCCGGAGAATAATGGTCCGGAAGCTCTGGCGCTCTACCCTGCTGACGAGCTTGTTGCCGGACTGGAAGCGCCGGATGGAGACCGCGCCATTGTCGGGCGGATTGGCGAGGGTACGGTGGATTTTTCCGAGCGGCTG
>CALLCD010000156.1 GCA_938049795.1 uncultured Hyphomonadaceae bacterium
TGGTGCCGGTTGAGAGACTCGAACTCCCGACCCTCTGATTACAAATCAGATGCTCTACCAGCTGAGCTAAACCGGCACTTGGGGGAGCGTTTAAGCCAGTCATATCTGGGATGCAAGTGACAATTTCGTTCTTCGGGGCGCGGGCGGTGCGCTCTTGCAGGTGCGGCGCTATACGTTGGGGGGCTTGTCGGCTAATAGACGGGCACTCACCCACCTCGCCATCAGCTTCCGGAGCGCCTGTTATTATGGATCAAGCCTATCTCGACATCGAACAGATCAAACAGCTCAAATACCGCTATGTCCGGGCGCTCGACACGGCCGATATAGACGCGATGCGCGACTGCCTGACCAAAGGGGCGGAGATTTTCTTCGAGGGCGGGATTTATACGGTCGATTATAAGGGGCGCGATGATATTTGCGCGTTTCTGGAAACCTCGTTCCACTCCAAAGCCGCCTCGAGCCATCAGGTCCACCATCCGGTGATCATATTGACCGGACCGGCAAGCGCGAGCGGACAGTGGAGCTTGTCGGACGTGTTCCATGATCTCAATCACCGCGTTATTGTCAGCGGCGCGTCGGAATATTTTGATGAATATGTCAAAGAGGCGGACGGCAAATGGCGCATTGCGCGCTCGAGCTATAAACGGCTCTACGAGATGACGCAAAAAATGCCTGAAGACATGCACTGCACGTTCAACCGGCTGGCCGAGACGGGTAAGGATTTGGGACTTTAGTCCAGCTGCGCGATCAGTTCGTCGGCGCGGGCAATGAGCGCGTCGGCGGCGGCCTGATCCATGGCGGCGGGCGAGGGGTCTTTGAAACGCATCAGGTGCATATAGTCCCCGCTCCGGTGATCAAGATCGGGCGAACAGGTAAGATAAATGGCGGGCTGGGCGGCTTTTTCCGGTGAGGGAAAGAAAGTGCCCATGATGAGTTTGATCAGCGGTTGCAGGAGTTTGGGTGAGCCTTTTGCAATCGCCGAGTTTACTGGCCCGGGGCACATGTGGAACACGCCGATCTCGGGCGTTTCGCCGTCACCGCGATGTTTGGTGGCGAGGTGGCGGGCGAGCAGGCTGAGCGCGAGTTTGGAGTGGCCGTATTGCTTCATGGCACTGGCGGGCGAATGCGGTTTGAGTGTGGCGAAGTCCGCAAGATCAATGGGCGGCGCGCTGCGATGGGCTTCGGACGAGACAATGATGAGGCGGGGCGGGTGAGCGGGGTCGCCGGTGCGCAGGCGTCCGCGCTCGATCAGCTGCTTTGCCAGGCGATAATTGCCGAAGAAATGGACGGCAAGCATGGTCTCGAAGCCTTGCGGCGAGGGGACGGCTTTGGGCACCATCAGCCCTGCGTTCAGGATTAGTCGGTCGATCTGGATTTTGGCGGTGTCCAGTCTCTCGCAGAGCGCGTCCACGCTCGCCAGGTCACCAAGATCGACGTGTTCCATTGTGATGTTCTTATTGCCGGTCTCGGTGCTGATGCCGTTGGCAGTTTCAGGAATGCCGCTGCGGCCGGCGAGGATCAGCGTTGCGCCGCGTTGGGCGAGCTCTGTGGCAATGGCAAGGCCGAGGCCGGAATTTGCGCCGGTGATGAGACATGTCTTGCCATCGAGGCGGTCGGTGGCGGGCGATGGGTCGATGAGGCCGGTCTTGTTGCGGATGTCGCGCATGGCGGTGAGTGTGGCGCTGAGTGGCGTGTCGAGTTTGCGCTTCGGGTCGGTCATGAGGGAGGGCTTTCGGGGTGGAGGTCGAATTGGGCGCAATAGGGGGCGAATGTGCGCTCGAGGTCGGTTGGGTTCAAGCCGAAATCGGACAGGTGATAGGCGTGGCGCATGGCGGCGTGGGCGCGCGGCTGGGCGAGGTGGTGGGCTATGGCGGTTTTTCGCGCATCCGAAAGTGGGGTGGCGCGTGACTGGTGGATTGCGGCCACGGTGCCGAGCGGATCGGTGATGAGGTCAGCATAGTGGATGTCGATGACGGTGCGGTCCGGATGGGCGGCGCGGGCTTCGCTCGCTTTGTCGGCCATGCGTCCGGCTTTGCGCAGCCAGTGCTGGCCGATCGCTCTCGGGTCGATATGATCGGAGGACAGGGCGAGCGTGTGCGCCATCAGCGAGCAGCATGAAGCCATGGTTTGTGACGGGTGGCGATGGGTCTGGATCAGCGTGGCTTGCGGGAACACATCCATGATGACGCCGAGCTGTTCGGAATGGTTCGGGGTTTTGAGCACCCAGTGTTTGGCGGGGCGGAGCCAGCTGAGGACTTTCAGAACATCGCGCAGATATTCGTAAGCGGGGCGGTGGTCGATGGTTTCGAGCCATGCCGAATAGGCGGGGACGTGCATCACCGCCTCAGCGGTTTGCGAGATCATGGTCAGGTCGAGCAGGAGGATGTCTTCTTCGGGCTCATGGGCGCTGACCGGGTGGACGGCGGAGAAATCGGGGGCGAGCCAGCTCATGAATTTTGCCGCCTGTTCGCCGCGCGCGATGCGTTTGGCCGGATTGTCCGGCTCTTCATTCGGAAATGGGGCAGGATTGAGTGCTTCCCAAGAGGGCAGGCTGCGCGCGTCCGGATCGACGGCGAGGGCGCGGTGGAGCAATGTGGTGCCGGTGCGCGCGAGGCCTGCAATTAGGATCACGTCGGGGGTTGGCTGGGCGAGGATGTCCGGGTGTTTGCGCATGAGCGCGTCGAGGCGGAGGCGATTGGTGAGCAGGTTTTTGAGCCGTGTCTCCTGCACAATGCGGCCAAACATGGAGAGCTTTGCTTCATTGGCGATGGCATTGCACAAGTGTTCGAGTGGCTCGCG
>CALLCD010000157.1 GCA_938049795.1 uncultured Hyphomonadaceae bacterium
ACCCGCAATGAAGGTGTCGCAGTTCTGGCTGAACTCGATCAGATGCGCCATTTGGGCGACCGCGATACTGGGCGCGGCCTGACGCAGGACCGGATTGGCGATGCCTTCGATGATGTCGGCAATGGGCGTATCGGGCGCGACACTGCCCTCGCCATATTCGCGGATGGCCGCACGGAAGCCCGGTGTTGCATCGGTGCCGATCTCCTGGGTGAGCCGGAAGAACTGGTAGCGGGGTACGTGGCCATTGTCGGGAAACGCCGCCATGATTTCGATACAGGCTTCCTGATTGGCCGCATGGTCTGCGCCAAGCTCGATGCGCTCTTTCTCGACCGCGCGAATGTTCGGCTCACCCGTATCCGCATGGGCTGGCCCGAACAGGCAAGCGCCCGCGAGCAGTGTTGCGATAAGTTTTAAGGGCTTTCTCATCCGCGTCCTACCCTTCCGAGCGAGGCAATGGGCGCGCCCGCTGGCTCCTCTGCCGGTTCGGCTGACGCCGGCTCGAAGGGCGAGACGAACACGGTGTTTGCGGGCGCTGCGGACACATCCTGGCCTGCGCGATAGAGGCGCAACTGGTCCACTTGCCCAGCGCGGGCGACCTTCATCACACCTTCCGCCTTGCCATTAACGAACTGGCCTTCGACCGCATAATTGCTGCCCGTCGCGCTGTGGAAAATCATCAAGCCGCCGCCTTGAGGCTTACCATTTGCCGCGTCGCCAATATATTCGACCGCCGCGCCATCCTCATAGCGGATCACACCAACGCCTGCGCCATCGGCCACACCGCCATTGCAGACGCCAAGCCATGTCCCGATTGCGTCGTCACCGCTATGTTTGTAGCCGCAGCTCGTGGCGATTGTGTCGAGCGAGCGCTGGTTTTCGGTGTAGAGGGTCTGGAGTTTCTCTTGCAGATCCTCGAACCGGATGGCGGTGATGGTCTCATTGGAGTCGATCAGATTCACATTGACAGAGATCTGCTCCTCAAGGGCTGGAACGATGGAGGTGAGATAATTTGCACCGACGGATTTTGACAGCCGGTTGAGCGAGACGGCCTGGGAGGCAGCATAGATTGCGCCCGACAGGAGCACGCTGGTGCCGAGATTGCGCGCCTGGGCCTGACCAAAGGTCTGATCCGACCCGCCATTCGCCGCGACACCGACCGCCGCCACTGCGCCGAGCACTGCGAGCGCTGTGGCCGTGTTTTGCTGACGGGCAATCTGGCGGCGTTCTTCGAGCACTTGATGCTCGGCGACCAGCATATCGCGGACTTGCGCGCCCATTTCGCCATTGTGGATGCCGTCGAAAATACGCAAGGACTGGATCGACAAATAGCGCCGTTCTGCGTCCAGCAGTCTTTCGGCATAGCGCACGCGGGCGAGATAATCTGCGTCCGCTGATCCGGTAAAGGTCAGGGCTGCAAGGCTCGGGTCGAATTGGGAAATCGCCGCTGCCCGCTGCATCATCGAGGCTTTGCCCATATGCGTGTCGTTGAGCATATCGACAATCCGGTCCGCCATCGCGTCCGAGAAGACCCGCTCCAATGGATCAAGGTCGCTGCTGTCGCTGACCTGCATGGCCAGCAATGTCGCTTGGTCGAGCAGGATTTTCTCAACCGGGTAGGATTGGACCGCATTGCGTTCGCCCGTCAGGGTCAAAGGACGGACGGAGACGTTTTCGCTGGCATCCCCTGCGATGTAGGAGACAAAATCAAGCGCAGGTGCGGGGGTTTCGAGCCGTCCGGCCTGTAGACTGTCGAGCGAGGAGGTGCTGACGCTGGCACCCTGCCCGCCGGCCGAAGCCAGCAAGGGGCCACTGGCGAGCAAGACGCCATTGGTCGGCGCGGCGGCGCGATGGTCGGCACGTACGGTGACCAGAGGCGTGACCAGATCGCCAAATGTAATTGGCTCGGAGTCCATCATACGCTCAGGGTCAGGGAAGGAATAAGCGGTAAAATCGACGGTCAGGACGCTGGCAAGGCTTTCAGCCTGAGTGATCGGCGCGGAGGTTAGCGTGCCGTCCGTATCCAGCTTGATCGCATGGGGCGACAAGAGGACCGTGTGCTCGGGCAGGCGCTGGACCAGTTCCTTGTACATGGAGAGCGCGAAATAGTTCGACTTCACCACAACGCTGTCGGCGATCTGCTCGCTTTCAGGCGAGTTCAGGGCAGCGGCCCGCAATGTGCCGCCGATGGGACGGCTGAGATAGGCGCCGCGATAGGCGTCGGCCGCGTCGGTCTCGACCACGGCGGGATAGCGGATGACGACAAGGGCTGAGCCGGCGGGGGCTTCGGCTTGAAGCTCCACGGGGGCGGCATTGGTCAATATGGCAGAGGTTTTCGACCCCGTCGCTGTGGCCGCACATCCGACCAGACCGAACAGCGCCGCCAGTCCCAACCATTTGAAATCAGTATGTCTCATTTACCAGCCCTCTGTATCTGTCAGATTGACGTAGGAGCAGCTTGCACGAAGTTTTTCACGCCAGCAATCCAAAATTGATACCAAAGGTTAACGCATCGGACATGAACATGCCATGAGTTCGGGCTGCAGCTAACCTTCAAGTGCCTCGATCCGTAGGCTCGTGATCTGGTTTCGCAGGCGTTTTACGATGTCAAATCTGTAGCCGTGAAAGGCGAAACGCTGGCCGACTTCGGGAATGGTCTGGGCTTCATGGATGACCAGTCCGGCCACGGTGACGGCCTCTTCGTCGGGCAGCGACCAGCCGAGCGCGCGGTTGAGATCACGTATCGTTACCCAGCCATCGACATCGGCCGAGCCATCGGGCTGGGGCCGGACGCCTTGGACCACAATGTCATGCTCGTCGCGAATGTCGCCGACAATCTCCTCGAGAATATCTTCAAGCGTTACAAGGCCTTGTAGCGCACCATATTCGTCAACGATGAGTGCAAAATGGCTGCGGCGGGTCATGAATGCGTCAAGCTGGTCGAGCAAAGGCGTCGTTTCGGGGACGAACCACGGCTCGGTCAAGAGCTCTTCGAGATTAAGGGCGTCGAGCTTGCCCTGATGCGGCGCGATGGCGCGCAACAGGTCTTTGGCATGGAGGACGCCGATGATCTCCTCGCGTTCGCCGCGATAGAGCGGGATACGGGTGTGGGCGCTCGAGAGGGCCTTCATGATCACGTCCTGGGTCGGCCGGTCGACATCGAGCATATTGATGTTTTTGCGGTGGATCATGACCTCGGAGACGGCCATATCTTTCAAATCGAGCGCGCCGAGCAGCCGGTGGCGGTCGGCCTCGTCCACGGCACCCTGAGAGGCGTGCATCGAGATTGCGCCGCGAATTTCCTGATCTGCAGACACGTCGGGGCCTGCCAAACGGACGCCGCACAGGCGCAAAGTGCCCGCGACAATGAGCTGGACGATCCGGACCACCCAGCTAAGCGCCGAGACCAGCCATGAAATTGGCCGCGCGACCCGCATCGCCATGCCATCAGGCCGCGTAATGGCGAGCGTTTTGGGCAGGACTTCGGCAAAAACCAGCACCAGCACCGTCATTACGCCTGTTGCCGCCGCCATCGCCGCGCCACCTTGGCCGAGCCAGGCCGCAAATACGCTTGTCGCCAGCACAGAGGCCAGAATATTAACGAGATTATTGCCCAGAAGAATGGTGCCGATCAGGCTTTCGCGGTCGGCCAGCAATTTGTTAACGCGGGCGGCTTGGGCGTCCCCGTCTTCTTCAAGCTGGTGCATGCGCGCGCGCGAGGCCGCCGTCAGCGCCGTCTCCGAGCCGGAAAAGAAGCCCGACAAGGCCAAGAGCAAAATAATCGCGATCACCGTTCCGATCATCATGAAAGTCCCGTTTCCTCCGTCAGAAAGGCGTTCACATCAGCAAGATCTGCCGCCTCGTATATAAAGGCCTGCCCCAGTCCGCGCGCAAGGATCAGCGGCACTTTGGCGCCGCGTGCTTTCTTGTCCTGACGCATATATTCGACCAACGCGCCGGCCTTGTATGGCCCGCCGTCAAGCGCGGTTATGTCGGTTTTGAGCCCTGACGCGCCGATTGCAGCAACGGCGCGCTGGGCGTCTTGGCCGGTCATCAGGCCGAGCCGTGCCGAATAGCGCAGCGCCAGCGCCATGCCGGTGCCAACGGCCTCGCCATGAAGCAATTGCGGGCCGAACCTGTTGGCCGCTTCGAGCGCATGGCCGAATGTGTGGCCCAGATTGAGCAAGGCACGCACGCCGCCCTCGCGCTCGTCAAGGGCGACAATCCGCGCTTTGGCCGCACAGGACCGGGCGACCGCTTCGGTGATGGCGTGGGGGGAGAGCGCTGTCACGTCCGCGCCATTTTTCTCAAGCCAATCAAAGAAGTCCGGCTCGTCGATCAGGCCGTATTTGATAATCTCGGCATAGCCAGCCTGTAATTCGCGGGCGGGTAAAGTGGCGAGCACGTCGCTGTCGGCAATGACCAGACGCGGCTGGTAGAACGCGCCGATCAGGTTTTTGCCATGGGCCGTGTTGACCGCCGTTTTGCCGCCGACAGAACTATCGACCTGGGCCAAAAGCGTTGTCGGCACCTGCACGAATTGCATGCCGCGTTTCATCAGCGAGGCGGCAAGCCCCGTCAGATCGCCGACCACGCCGCCGCCAAGGGCGACCAGCACATCGTCGCGCCCTGCCCCCGCGCCGATCAGCCAGTCGAGCATGGCGGCAAGGGAGGTGACAGATTTGCTCGCCTCGCCGGCTGCGATGGTGCGCGTATTGGCCTCTAGCCCTGATTTTTGCAGGGCGGCTTCGAAGGCGGGCAGGTGCAATTGGGCGACGGTTTCATCGGTGACGACAAAGACGCGCGCGCGGCTTGCGAGAGGCGCTAAAAGCCCGCCAGCATTGGCGATGAGGCCTGCGCCGATTTCGATAGTGTAGGACCGTTCGCCCAGATCGACGCGGACGGTTTGGCTTGGGGGGTCAGGCGTCGTCATGCCGGTTTCCAGCCTTTGAGCGCGGTCAGGATCAGCTCGACCGTGGTTGAATGTGGCCCGTCATCGCTGGCGATCACGAGATCGGCCTTGGAATAGATCGCTGTGCGCTCGTCAAGCAGGCGGGACAAGACCTCGCGGGCGTCGGGGCGTTTGAGCAATGGGCGGTGGTCGCGCTTGGTGACGCGGCGCCAGAGCGTTTCGAGGTCGGCGTTCAGCCACACGGTTACTGCCTTGGATCGCATGAGTTTTCTTGTGTCCTCATCGAGATAGGCCCCGCCCCCTGTGGCGAGGATATGCGGCGGGTTTTTGAGCAGGCGTTCGAGCACGCGTTTTTCGCCGCGACGGAACTCGGCCTCGCCATGCAGGCTGAAAATATCGGCAATTGACAGCCCCGCCGCCTTCTCGATCTCGGTGTCGCTGTCACAGAAACTGCGCCCCATCGCACTGGCCAGACGCCGCCCAACCGTGGACTTACCCGCCCCCATAAGCCCCACCAGTGCTACAGTTCGCGCAGGATATTCCCCCGGGTATTCCGGTGTGGTTTTTGAAAGAGACTTGTTTACGACCATTGATCTTTATAGCTTACCCATGACACTCCTATAGGTGTGTGGTGCGTGCCGCAATAGAATGAGATGAGCATCGGGAGAGTTTTCAAATGCGCAAATGGTTGGTTTTGATTGGAATCATTGCCCTGATCCTCGCCGGAATCTGTGTCTGGCTTGCCAGCAAAGCGAATGATGGGCGGCCCGAAGCGGGCGAGGTCCGGATTGAAATCGACACGGTGCTTTAGGCCTCGGGGCCGAGTCTCTTAATGAGTCTACTTCGCCGGTTTGGAGTCTACTCGTGGGCCGGATTTTGTGGGATAAAGCGTTAAGGCTCCTGAGCTAGACTGGCCGGATGCAAGACGCGATCCGGATTGAAGCTTTCCTCGAAATGATGTCGGCCGAGCGCGGCGCGGCGCAAAACACGCTCGACGCTTATGCGCGCGATTTGCTGGACGCGTCGCAATTTTTGCGCGGCAAACTGGTGACGGCAAACCCGCACCAGCTTTCCAAATGGTTGCAGAATCTCTCCGATCAAGGGCTTGCCGCCTCGACGGCTGCGCGGAGGCTGTCGGCGGCAAAACGGTTTTTCAAATTCCTGTTCGAAGAAGGCGACCGCAAGGACAATCCAACAAGCCTGCTTGATGCGCCGAAAACAGGGCGCGATATTCCCGATGTGCTCAGCCGTGAGGAGATGATGGCCGTGATCTCCGCGTGTGGGGACGATGTGCGGCTGCGGTGTCTCGTCGAGTGTCTTTATGGGGCGGGGCTTCGGGTGAGCGAGCTTGTCAGTCTACGGATGGGTGAATTGCCACGGCGCAAGGCCGGGGTTTGGCAGACCACGGACATTATCGTGCGCGGCAAGGGCGGCAAGGAACGGCTTTGCCCGCTGGGCGGCCCTGCCCTCGAGGCGATTTCGGACTGGCTGGAGATTCGCGACGAGAGCCTACCGAAAAATTCGCTGGCGCGCGGACGGGCGGAGAAATTCGTCTTCCCTTCGCGCGGCAAGGACGGGCATCTGACACGGCGACGGCTCGGGCAAATGCTCGAAGCGCTGGCGCTCAAAGCGGGGCTCGCGCCAGCGCGCGTCCACCCGCACGCTTTGCGTCACGCCTATGCGACGCATCTTTTGCAGGGCGGAGCAGACTTGCGCAGTGTACAGACTTTGCTTGGGCATGCGGATATTTCGACGACGCAGATTTATACGCATGTGTTGACGGACGAGCTGGCGGAGCTGCTCGAGATGGCGCATCCGCTGGCGGGTTAGTGGGGTTTGCGAGGGGGGGCGGAAACGGACGCTCAAGAGGTGCTCAATTCGGACTTGCGGGGGTTCTGTACCGCAAATACAAGCAGACATATTGCTCCCACTTCCAATAATAGTTCCAGGCCGATAATCGGACTGATTGTTGCCGACAGCATACACGCGATAAGCCTTGCCACAACTACGCCTGACAGAATGCATATAGAGAGGGCTGCTCTTGCTGTATGGCTTACACCCCATTTGCCACTAAGAAGCAAAAACGCGGCGATTCCTATCTCTCCCCCACCTATGATTGCAGCGAGTGTGATACGCGCGTCTGTGGTCGGTAGACCTATACCGTAGAGGGCTGAGAAGATATCCGGACAGATCGTCGTGGCTATCCCTAGAAGAGCCAGACACAATGCGAATAGTAGGTTGAGAAAGATCAGCATTAGGTTTTTCGAAAAGGTTCAATCAGTTGGCCGGAATAAGTTGCAGGATAGTCGAAACTGTCCGCAAGACCAATCTCATCGTTGCGAACCTGTCGGCGCGGATGTCGAAATGTTCCGAGCAAGTGGTCCCACATCAGAGTAAAAAGCCCGAAGTTTACATTACCCTCGGTTTCGGACGCACGGTGATGAAGTCGATGACCGGGTGCAACAGCCCAAATATAACCAAGTGATCCAATGCGAATGTCCGCGTTCGTATGCTGCAACAACAATTGCAACGCCACAGCTAGAGCGAGCAACGCGGCAACATCCATTGTTATGCCCAGCAGAATCAGCGGCAACGTCCCTGCTATAAGTTCGATTGTTTGATGCAGCGGGTGCTTCATCAATCCGTTAAACCCATACAATCTGCGAACGCTATGATGTACGGCGTGCAGACGCCACAGCCAGCTTATCCGATGGCTGGAATAGTGAGCGAGCGTTATTCCAAAGTCGGCTATCAGAATAGCCATTAGGAGCTGCAACCAGAGCGGCCATTCATGCGGCCATAGGTTTGCACCGAATCCAAATGACGAGATCACCGGCAATAGCGCAACCGCAAAGATTGTAGAGCCCTCGTTGACAGTGGCGTGGATAATATCCCGAGCGCGATCACCTTGCGCTTGGTTCCATTGAGGCTCGTAAGGTGCGATTCGCTCCGCCAAAAGACTTGCAATGATCGCCAGGCCCAGTAGCCCTGCCAATCCTATCTTCGATAACCCAGCTGTAATCAACCATATTGCAACTCCGTTGGTTACAAGAAAAAGGATGGGGGCAAAGCTATAGCGGACAATGGGTGCGAAAGATGACATCGGGCTTACTCCTTTGAATAATACAAAGGCTAATAGGCATTACTATATCTGTATTGAACGTATCGCATCCCGATGCTTCAACTAACGAGGCTGTGTCTCGCACTCATTGGGGAAATCCCAAACATGCGTCGCATGGTGCGCGTGAAATGCGCTTGATCGGAGAAGCCTCCAGCAATAGCTGCATCGGCAAGACTCATGCCGCTCGCGAGGCCTTGGGCCGCGCGCTCCAGCTTTCGCCATAGAACCCAAGTTGAAAGCGGAAACCCTAATTGCTTTTGTGCCAATGCCCTTAATCTCGACGCTGAAAGCTCTACAGTTGCAGCAGCTTCTTCAATGGATACCTTGCCGGGATTTTCTGCTAGAGTTTCGAGTGCTGTCGTCAATCTAATATCGCGGCCGCTTGACTCTCGAC
This sequence comes from uncultured Hyphomonadaceae bacterium, assembly GCA_938049795.1. Taxonomy (GTDB): domain Bacteria; phylum Pseudomonadota; class Alphaproteobacteria; order Caulobacterales; family Hyphomonadaceae; genus CALLCD01. The sequence goes on from CALLCD010000157.1 coordinate 8,425, forward strand.
GAACGACCGCATCCAACTTCGTGATGATAATTCGGTCAGCATCCTCAAGCTCGAATGGCAAAGTTTCTAGGTTCAACTCTTGTATCGCGAGCCGGTCCTGTCGGACCACCAGTTCAGACAGGAGCGGGGATTTCGCATCAATATACAGGATGGAACCCAGAATATCTGGCGGCACCAGATGTCGTACCATCGGGGGAACATAAAGCGCATGGGCGATGTAGCGGCGAGCGTTTGCGTCTATTAGTTCGATACGTTGCGAAGGATTAAAAATGATCTGAATAGCTGCATGAGCGTGCAGGTCATTTTGTCCGCTGCGACCGGTATAGATCGCACTTGTGCTTCCGAAACAGACATCTCCCAGCCAATCCATATCTATCAGTTTAGCTTAATCGAACGGGAATGTATTGAACAAATCGCCTCAAACTCAGCGTCTTTGCATTGCCCCGAGACGGACTCAGAGGACGACGTTTCTCTGAGTTGGTCGCACCACTTTCAAACTTGGTCCCGCTGAAGATGGCAGCTGCTATGCCTCGCTAGCGGTTGCGCCTGCCCGCTGCCCGTGTATGAGGGGCGCGGGGATTTCAGACAGGATCGATTATGCCTTCACCGTCTTTTGCGAGTTTTGCCAATCGGCTGAAAATTTCGGGGCTTGAGGGGGAGAATGGCAAGGGCTTGTCTGCGCGGCTGGTGCGGATTGAGGTGTTGGCGGGGCTGACGGTGGCCCTCGCGCTGGTGCCCGAGGCGGTGGCGTTTGCGTTTGTGGCTGGGGTTCCGGCGCTGGTCGGGCTTTATGCGGCGTTTATTGTTGGGCTGGTGACGGCAGTGTTTGGTGGTCGGCCGGGGATGATTTCGGGCGCGACGGGGGCGCTGGCGGTGGTGATGGTGTCGCTGGTGGGGGAGCACGGGATCGAATATCTGTTTGCGACGGTGATCCTGATGGGGATTTTGCAGATTGGCGCGGGGGTGTTCAAGCTGGGGAAATTTATCCGGCTGGTGCCGACGCCGGTTATGCTGGGGTTTGTGAACGGGCTGGCGATTGTGATTGGGCTCGCGCAGCTTGGCCAGTTTCAGGTGCCCGATACCGCTCATGGCGGGGGGCACGGGTTTTTGCCAAATGGCGAGTGGCTGACGGGCGGGCCGTTGGCGATCATGCTGGGGCTGGTGGCGCTGACCATGTTTTTGATCTGGGTGTTTCCGAAAGTGACCAAGCTCGTGCCGGCGCCGCTGGCGGGGATTGCGATTGTGGCGGCGCTGGTGATCGGGCTGGGGCTGGATACGTTGCGGGTGGCGGATCTCGATTCGATCCAAGGGAGCCTGCCCGCCTTCCACCTGCCCTTTACGACGCAGGCGGGTGCGGTTGGGCCGTTTGGGGATGTGCTGGTGCCGCTGACTTTCGAGACGCTTGGGATCATTTTGCCTTATGCGTTTATTCTGGCGGCGATTGGACTGATCGAGAGCTTGCTGACGCTTAATCTTGTGGGCGAGATTACGGGTCAGCGCGGCGGGGCGTCGAAGGAATGTGTGGCGCAGGGTTCGGCCAATCTGATCACGGGATTTTTCGGCGGCATGGGCGGGTGCGCGATGATCGGCCAGTCGATGATCAATGTGAAATCGGGCGGGACGACGCGATTGTCCGGCATTTCGGCGGCGTTGTTTTTGCTGGCGTTTATATTGGTTGGCGCGCCGCTGATCGAGCAGATCCCGCTGGCGGCTCTTGTGGGCGTGATGTTCATGGTGGTGATCGGGACGTTTGCGTGGAATTCTTTGCGGATTATGACCAAGATTCCGCTGACCGATGCGCTGGTGATTGTGATCGTGACGGCGGTGACGGTGTGGCAGGATCTGGCGATTGCGGTGATTGTCGGCGTGATCATTTCGGCGCTGGCCTATGCGTGGAACAATGCCACACGCATCCATATTATCGAGCGCGACAGTGTGCGCGAACCGGGCGCGAAGGTTTACGAGATCGAGGGGCCGCTGTTTTTTGGCTCGACGGACGGGTTTGCTGAATTGTTCACGGTGGAGGATGACCCCGATATTGTGATTGTAGACTTTATGCGCTCGCGGGTGGTTGATCAGTCAGCTTTGCAGGCGATTGAGGATCTGGCAGCGAAATATGAAGCGCAAGGCAAGACGCTGCGGCTACGGCATTTGACGCGCGACTGTCACAAGCTGCTCAATCGGGCGGGGCAATTGCTGGTCGATAGTGATGATGATCCTGAGTATGGGCTGGCGGTGGATTATTCGGTGAAGACCGGGGCGTTTGGCGCGGGGCATTGATGTTTGTCCCCCGCTAAAGCGATGGGACGCCGCTTCGCGGGCTGAGGGCTCATCTTTTGTTTGTCCCCCGTTCGCTGCGCTCACGATGGAACGCGCCTTCGGCGGCTCATGGCTGTTGTCTCCACAAGTAACCAAGGTCCGTGTTCCCAGCGCACGCTGGGATCTATGGCGGCATGTCCGGTCTTTGTGGTCATGGGATACTGCCTTCGCAGGGGATACGGACTTGTGGTGCGCGGGGGGAGACAGCCTAAACACTTCCCGTTTTGCGGGTCAGGACCACGGCGGCGCCTAGGGCTATGATGGCGAAGCCTATGGCGAGGACGATGAGGCGGGTGTGGAAGAAATAGGTCAGGATGGCCGCGCCGAGGGTCATGCCGATGAGGGCGCCGCGTTTGCCGGCTTTGGTCATCTGGCCGTGTTCGATGAAAAGCTCGACTTGCGGGCCGATGCCGGGTCTGGCGTAGATCCAGTCGCGGACTTTGGGGTCTGAACGGGCAAAACAAAGCGCGGCGAGAATCCAGAAAATCGTGGTCGGCAGCACGGGCAGGACAATGCCCACCGCCCCTGCGGCAAAAGCCAATCCGCCGAGCACGCGCCACATCAGCATGACTGCGCGCCACCGCGCTGAAAATTTGTTACTTTATCACGCTTTGTATTTGTGTTATGCTGTAACAATAACAAAATAGGGAGCTGAACCATGTCACGTCGTTTGCGCCAATCGAGCCGGACCGCTGAAGCCGAAGTTAATCTTACGCCGATGCTTGATGTTGTGTTCATCCTGCTCATTTTCTTCATCGTTACCGCCGTCTTCATCACCGAACATGCCATCGGGATCGAGCCGCCGCCGCCAACGGCAAATTCGACGACGCCGCAGCCGACCGTTATCATCGAGATTGATGCGGACCGGCTGATCCGTGTGAACGGTCGCTTGTCGCACATAGACCGTATCGAGGCCAATCTGCAAAGGGTGAAGACGGAAACTTCTGCGCGAGCGGTGATCATTCAGGCGCATCCGGAGACGCCCAACCGGATGGTGATCCGTGTGCGTGACCAGATTGCAGGGGCGGATATGGATCAGATGAATCTGGTGTTGAGCGAGGTCTGACCTGCTCCTGTCCCCGACAGGTCAGATTTTGCTGACAGCCCGCAAAGGGCTTGGGTCAACCGAGGCGTCGGGCTTTCCGCTACGTCCTGGTTGACCGCTTTTGTGCGGGGCATAGATTGGGGGTGGATGTTTCGGGAGAGTCTACATGTCTGCAAATTCTGCTTTGTTTGAGCCCTTTTCTTGTCGCGGGATGACGGTGGCGAACCGGATTGTGATGGCGCCGATGACGCGCAGCTTTAGCCCGGGCGGTGTGCCGGGGGCGGATGTGGCTGATTATTATGAGCGGCGGGCGGCGGCGGATGTCGGGCTGATCATCACCGAGGGAACAACGGTGGACCGGCCGGGCGCGTCGAATGATGATCGCGCACCGGAGTTTCATACCGACGCCGCGCTTGCGGGCTGGGCCAATGTCGTGGGCAAAGTGCATGGCACGGGCGGCAAGATTGCGCCGCAGCTCTGGCATGTCGGGATGATGCGCAAACCGGGCACGGGGCTCGATCCCGAGGGCCGCTCTGACAGCCCGTCGGGCCTGACCCATACGGGCAAAGCGGTTCTGCCGGAGCCGAGCGAAAGCGAGATTGCGGATATGGTGGCAGCCTTTGCCAAAGCGGCGGGCGAGGCGAAACGGCTGGGCTTTGACTGTATCGAGATTCATGGCGCGCATGGCTATCTGATTGACGAATTTTTCTGGGATGTGATGAACCGGCGGGCGGACAAGTATGGCGGCGGACTGGCTGAGCGCGCGCGGTTTGCCGGTGAGATTATTGCTGAATGTCGCAAAGCGGTGGGCGAGGATATGCCGATTATTTTGCGGTTTTCGCAATGGAAGCAGCAGGATTTTAGCGCGCGATTGGCCGAGACGCCGCAAGCGCTGGAGGCGTTTTTGCAGGTCTTTGTCGATGCCGGTGTGGACATATTGCATTGCTCGCAGCGGCGCTGGTGGGAGCCGGAATTTGATGGCTCTGGATTGAACCTTGCGGGCTGGGCGAAGAAGCTGACTGGACTGCCGACGATTACGGTTGGCTCTGTCGGGCTCGACGTGGACTTTATCGGCGCGTTTCAGGGACAAGGCTCGAAGACCCGTCCGATTGCGGATATTTTCGAGCCGCTCGAGCGGGGCGAGTTTGACCTTGTGGCCGTGGGGCGGGCGCTGTTGCAGGATCCGTTCTGGGCGCAGAAGGTCAAAGACGGCCGGATGGATGAGCTTGAGGCTTATGATGGCAAGGCTTTGATGAAGCTTTTTTAGTTTGTCTCCCGCTGACGCGATGAGACGCCGCTTCGCGGGCTAAGGGCTCTTTTAGTTTGTCTCCCGTTCGCTGCGCTCACGATGAGACGCGCCTTCGGCGGCTGAGGGCTCTTTTAGTTTGTCTCCTGCGTCGGAGGTGCAATGGGACGTGGCTTGGCGCAGGGGACAAGTGGCCATGGACCCCAACGTGCGTTGGGGATACGGGAAGCGTTTCGAGATTTGGTTTGCAACAGAGACCGTTTTCCCAGCGCACGCTGGGATCTATGGTGGCATGTCCGGTCCTTTTGACCATGGGCCCCTACCTTCGCAGGGGATACGGACCTTGGGCTCATATGGAGCGTGAGCCATCAGCCCGCGAAGCGGCGTCTCATGCGCGGCGAAGCCGACCGGAGACAAACACAAAGAGCCATCAGCCCGCGGAGCGGCGTCCCATCGCTTTAGCGGGGGACAAATATTATGCCCGTTGGCGTTCGTCGCTGGGGAGGCCGACCAAGGCATAGGCTATGGTGTATTCGAGCGAGTTGATGCACAGCCAGCGCTCGGCGTGGAAGGTCTCGATTTTTTGCATTGTGGAGAGGACATTTGGCCAATTGTCGGCCCAGGCGTAGAGGTTGGCGGCGAAGGTGAGATCGCTGTCATTGTCGCGCAATTCGTAATGCTGGGCGAGGACCGTCAAGGCGGCGGGCTGGAATAGGCCTTGGCAGGCATCGCCCTCGGCCGGCAGGAGCGTGGCGAGGATTTCGGCGTAATTGTGCAGGCCGGTCAGCGTGTCTTGCTGGGTTAGCGCGTGTTCGCACAATTGGCCCAATTGCTTATAGTCGCCATGCCAGCGCGGCAGAAGCTGGTGGGCAAACAGGGTGTAGAGATCGGATGAGCCCGGGGCGGTCAGGATGGCCCGTTCGAAGCGCGTCCAGTGATCGCGACGGCCTTTCATATCCTGGATGGCAAGCTGGAGATCGGCCTTGCACCAGAACCAGTGTTGGCTATGGCGCCCGCGTGTGCGGTCAAGTTCGGTGCGGGCGCGTTCGCAATAGAGGCGCAGCTTGTCCCAGCCTTCAGCCTCGACATCTTCGGCCCAACCGTCGCCGCGATGGGCAAATCCAGCCTGTTGACAAGCCAGCGCATAACAGCCTGACGCAATGGCGCTGTCTGGGGACGCTATTGCCCAATCGGCCATGATGCCGACAATACGCTCGGCGTCGGCTGGCGCGACATCGGATTCAAAAGTCGAAAAGAAGGGATAGGCTAGTACTTCGAACTCATAAATACCGGGGCTGGCTTGGCGGAACTGGCGATAGGTTGTCTCTAGCAACTCTCCGGCGGCATCAAACTCATGGCTGCGCACAAGGTCGATCATATGGGCCAGCTTGACCTGTGTGCCTTGTGGCAGGGAGGCGGCGGCATCGAGATGGACCGAGTTTTGCGGCAGATAGGCGCTGACCTCGGCGCTGTCGCGTATGGCAAGAGCGCGGGCGCGGTGGCGTGCTGTTTTGACGTGATCAAGAAGTCCGAACATATTCATCCCCAGTGGTTTATGAGGATTGGCTAACAGGATCTGATTGGAAAACGGTTGAACCGATAGGTGAAATTTTATC
>CALLCD010000158.1 GCA_938049795.1 uncultured Hyphomonadaceae bacterium
CTCCACCAAGCCGCCCCCTAATCCGCCTTCAGTCGCCGTTCGAGCTCTTCGACGAGCTCCGCCTTGTCCGCAGCAAAATCGCCCGCAATCCACCAGTCTTCTAGCGCGCGCAGCGTCTCCCCCATCGCGGGCCCAGGCGTCATGCCCTGCCCGACCAAATCCGCGCCCTTGAGCGGAAAAACCGGCCGTTTCCAGATCCGGCACGCCGCCATCACATCACGAACATCCTGCCCAGACAGAACGAACCGATCCATCATCGCCTCCCGCCCATACCGATAAAGCGCGGCCCGCAAAACGGACGCCTTCAACCCCTCAATCTCCGGCAAATCCGCCGCCGCCCACTGGCTCAAACGCTCCATCTCGGCCTTCGACAGCCGCAGCCGCGCTGCCACAGCCATAACCTGCCCCGCATCCGGCGCCAGAAGCGCCATCAGCCGCACCATCGGGTCCGCCGCGCCCCCGACCAATTGCTCGACCAGCCCCAGATCATGCAATCCATCCATGCCGGTCGCCTCTGGCAAAACCTGTTCCAACACGCCCGCCGTCCGCATCGCCTCGACCGCCCGCTGCGGCTCCGGCGCACCAAGCAGTTTCTTGAGCTCTTTCCAAATCCGCTCAGCGGCGATCTGCCCAAGCCCATCCTTCTGACGCGCGCAGGCTGCCAGCCCGTCCGCATCAATCTCCGCCCCATACCAGGCGTTAAACCGGAAGAAGCGCAAAATCCGCAAATAGTCCTCGCGGAGCCGCTCATCCGCGTCGCCAATAAAGATCACGCGGCCCGTTGCGGCGTCCTCGATCCCCCCGCCCGTCGGATCGTACAGCTTGCCGTCAACGTCTGCATAAATAGCGTTCAGCCGAAAATCACGCCGCTCGGCGTCCTCAGCCCAGTCTTGGGTAAACGCCACCACAGCGCGCCGGCCATCGGTCTCCACATCGCGGCGCAAACTGGTGATCTCGAACGGGACTCCCCCCACAACCGCCGTCACCGTGCCATGCTCAATCCCCGTCGGAATGGCGCGAAGGCCAGCCCGCTCCAGCGCTTTAAGCGTCTCGTCGGGGGCCAGCTGGGTCGCAATGTCAATATCGTCAACCGCCCACCCCATCAGCGTATTGCGCACACAGCCGCCAACAAACCGGCTCCCGCCAGCGCGCACCGCGTCGAGCGCCGCAAACACGGCCCTCACTTCTCTCGTATGCAGCCAGCTCGTCTCAGCTGGCAAATGGCTCATGGCGTCGGCTCGCCGTTTTGCTCAGGCGGGGCAGGCGTGTCAGAGCGCCGCCGCACGCCGGTTGCCTCTCCGCCCGGGTCTTCGGTGCGCGGAACGCCAATCTCGTCAATCCGCGTCTCGCACGGCACTTGCCGCCCCTTGACCAGTTCGCCCGTCGCCGTGTCAAATCGGTCCGGCTCGAAACAATCATTCCGGTTGCGGTCCTCGCTCAGAATAAAAAACAACCAGCCCGCCGCCGCCAGCGCCGCCCCGATGCCAAACAGGACATGGATCGGCCAGGACTTCCGCCCCTCCGCTTCCACCTCGCGCACCAAAAACCGATACAGGCCAAACAGAATGAATGGCGAAATCAGCAAAGCAAGTTCAATCAATAAAAGGCGTGGCATCGTCTAAATCGTCTCCCCATCATAAATCCGGTCGTGCAGGCTGCGTATAATGCCCGCCGTAACACCCCATATCCGATTCCCATTATGCGGCATTTCGTAATAGTGGCGCAACTTCCCATTCCAATTTGCAGTTCGGGCCTGATGATTGGCCGGATTCATCAGGAAGTCGAGCGGTGTTTCAAACACGGCGTCCACTTCGGACGGGTCCGGCACCGGCTCAAACCCCGCCGGAAGCAGGCCAAGCACCGGCGTAATCTGAAACCCCGAGCCCGTCAGATAATCGCCATCGAGCCCGATAAGATCAACATTGGCCGCCGGCAAGCCAACCTCTTCCTCCGCTTCACGCAGCGCGGCGGCCACAGCGCCCGTGTCCTGCGGATCAATCTTACCGCCCGGAAATGCCACTTGTCCCGCATGATCAGACATCGTCGCCGGACGCAAAGTCAGCACAAGCGTCGCTCCACTATTACGCGGCACAATCCCCATCAACACCGCCGCCGGACGCAGCGCCTTGTCCGGCCGCTCCTCAAGCACCTCCACCTCGCCGCCAATCGGCAAGGCCCGCGCCGCGCCAACCGGATCAAGCCGCGCTTCGGCCCGCGCCAGAAAATCGTCCAGTCCCGCCCAACTCATTCGGTCCGGCCAATCTCGAAAAACATGTTCTGGCTCCAAACGCCCAGAAGCGTTTCGTCGTCCGCACTCGGCACAGCCAGATCCACCAGCTCGTAAAATGTCGCCCGCGTCAGCTTCGCCTCAAGCCGCCCGCGCACCAACACATAAGGCGCAGGCTCCCCCGTCGCGTCATCAATCTCGACCCGCAGCGCACACTCCGGCCCCGCCAGCGTCACATCGCCCAGATTGGTCGTAAAGGCGAGCGTCTGCGCGGCCCCCTCACCCGCCCGATCCACACGAATGGCCAGAAATGGCGCGTCCTCGACCCGCACAATCACCTTCTCATACGGGGTGACAAGATAGGTCTGCCCATCTTCATCCTTGCGCAATATTGTCGCAAACAACCGAATGAGCTTCTCCCGCCCGATCCGCGTCCCCTCATGCCACCACGAGCCATCAGCGCGGATTTCCATGCCAATATCGCCGCAATGATCGGGATTCCACAAATGCACAGGCGGCAGCTTTCGCCCATCTTTGCCCTCTTTCATGATGGCTTTGAGGGTGTCTTCAACGCTCACAATTCCGCCAGATGTTGATTTCAAGTCGCGCTCCGCCATGATGTCGCCTAAAGATATGTCTGATATAGGGTGATTTTGGAACAGGTGAACGAATGAATACAGAGAATAAGGCGCTCGTCGCCGAGGCCGAACAAGCTGTTGAAAGCCTCAATGCCGTCAAAACCGAGATTGCCAAAGCCGTTTTCGGGCAGGAGCAAGTCATCGAATTGGCCCTCTCGGCCATCCTCGCAGGCGGACATGCTTTGCTCATCGGTGCACCCGGGCTTGCCAAAACGCGCCTCGTCGAAGCCACCGGCACCGCGCTCGGCCTCGATGGCGCGCGCATCCAGTTCACCCCCGATCTGATGCCGTCCGACATTATCGGCTCCGAAGTGCTCGACGAAGCAGCCAGCGGCGAGCGCAGTTTCCGCTTTGTCAAAGGCCCCGTCTTCACGCAATTGCTCATGGCCGACGAGATCAACCGCGCCTCCCCGCGCACCCAGTCCGCACTTTTGCAAGCCATGCAGGAACGCGAAGTGTCCGTCGCCGGTGTGCGCCACAAATTGCCCGCCCCCTTCCATGTCCTCGCCACACAAAACCCGATTGAGCAGGAAGGCACCTATCCGCTGCCCGAAGCCCAGCTTGACCGCTTCTTACTCAAAATCGACGTCACCTATCCCGACCTCGACACCGAGCGTAAAATCCTGATCGAGACCACCGGCCTTGAAGACGCCGCCCCAAAAGCTGCCCTCACCGCGGAGGGTCTCATCGGCCTGCAAGCTCTCGTCCGCAAAATGCCCGTGGGTGAGAAAGTGCTCGAAGCCATCTTGAAACTCATCCGCGAGGCCCGCCCCGAGCAGACCTCCGACGAACGCGTCAAATCTCTGGTCGATTGGGGACCATCCCCGCGCGCCGGACAAGCCCTCATGCTCGCCGCCCGCTCGCGCGCTTTGTTGCGTGGCCGTCTGGCGCCCAGCCTCGAAGATGTCGAAGCCCTCGCCGAACCCGCTTTGGGACACCGCATGGCCATGCGCTACGACCCAACCGGACAGGCCCCCGCCCTCGAAGACCTCATCAACGACCTCGTCCGGAAGGCGGCGTAAAGATGGAGCGGTTCCACTCAATCGCATTCACTCTAATCGGGTGCGTTTTGATTGCGTCGTGCAGTAATGCGCTTCCGAAGAATGAGAGACTGCTTCTTGACTGCTACGCTGTGGCGACATTTGGACAAGCTATGAAACTCCAAACTGCTTCAATCGAACACGAGGGTTTACCAAGGGAAGATGGCGTGCTCGTCATAAGTATCGAACCTTTTTTCGAAGAAGCACGGCCACAATATGCGGCTGCTGTCGAAGAGAGATTTCCAGGCTCAAGCGCGCATATGAGCTATTTCTCCGAGAAAATCACAGATTACATGAACATATTCCACGAGACCCTTCGGTCCGGCGATGCCAGCGAGATTGCCGCAATCATCGCCACATCGCAAAGAACCTGTACGCGTGACATATTTGAATAACCTCCCCGCCCTCCGCATAGAAGCTGACGCGCTCGCACGGCACTTGCCCCGCCTGTCCGCCCAGACCCGCGCCTCTGACGCCGCCCATCTTGGCAGCGCAGGCCGGCGACGTGCAGGCACGGGTGAGGACTTCTGGGAGTATCGCCGCTACAACACCGAAGACGACGCCTCCCGCGTAGACTGGCGACGCTCAGCCCAAGGCGACGCGCTTTTCGTCCGCGAAACCGAACTTGAAACCGCCCGCAGTCTTTACTTCTGGATCGACCCACATGCCGGTTTCCACTGGCGCGGCAGCGAGGATCGCCCCACCAAAGCCGACCGCGCCCGCATCCTGTCTATGGCCATCGCCAATCTGCTGTCGCGCGAAGGCGAACGCGTCGGGCTCTTGGGCTCGGGCCAACCTGCCGCCTTCGGCAAGCGCGCCCTAGAACGCCTCTACCAGATGATCGCCAGCGCCGCAGACCCCGCCATCAAAGACGACCTCATCGCCCCCAAACGCGCAGGCGCCGCCATCATCGCCAGCGACTTCTACGACCCCATCGACACATGGGCGACGCGCCTCGCCCCCATCGCCGCCAAATGCCGCGACGGCGTCCTCATCGCGATTTCAGACCCGACCGAAACCGACTTCCCGTTCAAAGGCCGCGTCCGCCTCTCGCGCCCAGGCACCACATTGCAACGCATTCTCGGCCGCGCCGAAACCGTCCAGACCGACTACGCCGCCAAATACGAGGCCAACCGCGCAGCCCTCAGCAAACTCGCCGGCAAGCTCGGCTGGCAACTCATCACCCATTCGACCGGCGAAGACGCCCTCGTCGCCGCCGCGCAATTGCATGCCCGTCTCTCCCGCCTCGGAGAACGCGCATGACCCTCGGCCCTTTCCTCTTCCTCGCCCCGCTCGCGCTCCTCGCGCTCGTCGCCCTGCCGGTCATCTGGTGGATTTTGCGCGCCACCCCGCCCATGCCGCAAGAGGCCGCTTTGCCCAGCCTGCGCCTGCTTGAAGGCATCGAGCCAAGCGAAGAAACCCCCGCCCATACGCCCTGGTGGATCTTGCTCCTGCGCCTTGCCGCCGCCGCGCTCGCCATTATTGGCCTGTCCGGCCCGATCTATGCCCCTGGCACGCAAGCCGACACCGGCGAAGACGGCCCGCTCCTGATCGTAATCGACGATGGCTGGACGTCCGCCCCGCGCTGGGGCGAGCTTGTCGATGCCGCCCGCGCCAATCTCGAAACCGTCTCCCGCGACACACCCATCCATTTGCTCACCACCGCCCCACGCAGCCGCGCCTTCGATCCGGCCACCCGCACCGAACGCCCCGACATGGCCCAGCGCCTCGCCTCGCTCGACCCCTCACCTTGGGCCACCGACCGGAGAGATGCCCTCGCCCGCCTCGACGCGTCAGGGCTGACCCCACAACGGATTTTCTGGGCCAGCAGCGGCATGGACGACCCCACAGGCCAGACCGACCCCGACGGCACAGACACCCAAACCGGCCTCTCCGGCGCAGCCTTCGCCACAGCCCTTGCCGCCCGCGCCCCGCTCACCATCTACGCCGCCCCGCCCCGCACCGGCATGGCCATCACCGCACTCGATGTCGACGCCACCGGCGCACTCGTCACCCTCGTCCGCGTCCAAACCGCCACCGAAGCCGACCTCTTCGTCTCCGCTCTCTCGCGCGACGGCACCGGCATCGCAACGGCCTCTGCCCATTTCGAAGCAGGAGCGGCCACCACCGGCGCACGCTTCACCCTGCCGCCCGCCGCTCTCAGCCGCGCCGACAGATTCCGCATTGCCGGTGTCGAAGGCGCAGGCGCAATCTGGCTCTGGGACAGCGCCGCCCGCCGCCCCCGCATTGGCCTCGTCTCCGACGGCGAAGTCACCCAGCCCCTCCTCTCAGACCTCCACTATGTCCGCCAAGCGCTTGCCCCCTTTGCCATCATCGAAGAAGGCACGCTTGAAAACCTTGTCCTCGCCGCCCCTGACGCCATCATCATGACAGATATTGGCGAGATCCCCGAAGCCGATCTCGGACGGCTCACCGATTGGGTCACTGGTGGCGGCGCGCTGATCCGGTTTGCCGGTCCAAGACTGGCCGCCCAAGGCGACGCGCTGACCCCGACCCCGCTCCGGCGCGCCTCCCGCGCCCTTGGCGGCGCCCTCGCATGGGACGAACCGCAATCCCTCGCGCCCTTCCCGCCAAGCTCGCCCTTCTCCGGCCTACCAACCCCAACCGACGCCAAAATCCGCCAGCAAGTGCTCGCCCGCCCCGCCCCCGATCTTGACGAGAAAACGTGGGCACGGCTCGAAGACGGCTCCCCACTCGTCACCGCCGCCCCGCTCGGCTCGGGCATGGTCGTCCTCTACCACATCACCGCAGGACCAGACTGGTCAGACCTGCCCTATGCCGGCGTCTTCGTCGAAATGCTCCGCCGCTCCGTCGCCGCCGGACAAAGCCAGACCATCGCCAATGCCGACGGGCTCTACGCCCCGCAACTCGTCCTCGATGGCTTTGGCCGCTTAGTCCCGCCCTCTGATCTCGCCGCGCCCATATCCGCCGCAGACTTCCCGCAAACACAGCCCTCCGAGGTCAACCCGCCCGGCCTCTATCAAGGCCCCGCAGGCTCTCTCGCGCTCAATGCCGCACGCGACTATGTCCCCGCCCCGATCACAGACTGGCCCGCTGGCGCCACATTGCTCGGAGACGCCGAAGCCCGCGCCCTGCCGCTCGCCGGTCTTGCTCTCGGTCTCGCCCTCGCCCTAATCGCAATTGACCTGCTCGTCGCCCTTGCCACCGCTGGCCGTCTCACCACCACCCGCGCGGCCCGCACCACAGCCCTCCTCATCGCCCTCACGCTCCCGCTGACCGGCCCATCCGCTGTCCAGAACAGTGCAGAAGCCCAAGTCTACAGCGAAGAAGAGCTCGCCAATCCCGCCCTCCTGATGCGCTTCGGCTACATCCTCACCGGCGACACAGACACCGACACCCGCGTCAGAGAGGGCCTCAACGGCCTCTCACGCTATCTCACCGAACGCACCTCCGTCGCGCCCTCCACACCGGACGCGGTCGACCCCGAAACCGACCCGCTCGAGCTCTACCCGCTGATCTATCTCGCCGTACCCGAAACCGCGCGCCCGCTCAGCCCCGACGCCATCGCCAACCTCAACGCCTATATGCGCACCGGCGGCGCCCTCATTCTCGACACACGCAATGGCGCATCCGTCAGCGGCGAGAGCGACTTTTCCGGCCTGCAAAACCTCCTCGCTGGCCTCGACGCGCCTTCGCTCGCCCCCGTTCCAGCCGACCATGTTGTCACCCGCTCCTATTATCTAATCGACAGTTTTCCGGGCCGCTATTCGGGCCGCAAACTCTGGATCGACGCGTCCACGATTACCCCCGGCGAACGGCGCGGCGACGGCGTCTCAAGCCTCTTTGTCGGAGACGCAGACTGGGTGTCTGCCTGGGCGAGCGACGCGCGCGGACGCGCCCTTTACGGCGTCGATGGCGGCAAGCTGCAACGCGAATACGCCCTCCGCTTCGGCATCAATCTCGCCATGCACATTCTGACCGGCAATTACAAAGAAGATCAGGTCCACCTGCCAACCCTGCTCGAACGCCTCGGCCAGGACGACGACTTAGCTGACGAACCAGAAGGCGCACCCGAGGAATGATCGACATTACCCGCCTTGGTTTTGACCCCCTGCTCGGCACACCGTGGCTGATCGCGCTCGGCCTTCTCGCCTTTGCCGCATGGATCGCCTACATCATTCTGCGCGGACGGGCATGGCTCACCCGCGGCACCGTGCTCAGCCTGCTCGCCCTTGCCCTCGCCAATCCCGCCCTCGTCCGCGAACAACGCGACCCATTGCCCTCGGTCGTCGCCGTCATTCTCGACCAGTCCGAAAGCATGGGCTTTGGCGACAGACAAGCCGCCGCCGACAACGCCTACACCGCGCTGACCGAACAATTGCGCGCCGACCCCACCCTCGAAGTGCGCACACTTAAATCAAGCGCCAAAGCCAATGGCACAGACCTCTTCACCGCGCTCGAAGGCCTCATGGCCGATGTCCCACGCGACCGCATCGCCGGCTCCATCCTGATCACCGACGGACAAGTCCACGATGTCCCCACCCCGCCAACAAACGCCAACCCACTCGGCCCGGTACATGGGCTGATCGTCGGCGACGCCTCACGCGGGGACCGGCGCGTCGAAATCGTCAATGGCCCGACCTTCGGCATTGTCGGCGAAACGGCCGAATACATGCTCCGCGTAGACGATCCCGTCGGCGGCACAGTCCAACTCGACATCTCGCTCAATGGCCAACGCCTTCGCACCGTCGATGTCGAAGTCGGTGTCGATACGCCCCTCGCCATCGAGATCGAGCGGCGCGGCGACAACATCCTCGTCATCGAAGCCCCGGCGGGCACCCAAGAACTGACCCTCGCCAACAATCGCACCGCCGCCACCGTGTCCGGCGTCCGAGACCGGCTGCGCGTTCTGCTGATCACCGGACGCCCCAATCCCGGCGGGCGGGTCTGGCGCGACCTGCTCAAATCCGACCCGCAAGTCGATCTCGTCCACTTCACCATTCTCAGATCCGTCTACTCACAGGACTTTACCCCCAATGAGGAATTGGCACTCATCCCTTTCCCGACCGACGAATTGTTCGAAGACAAGCTCAAAGAATTCGACCTGATCATCTTCGACCAATATGAACGCTCCGGCATGGTCACTTGGGAATATCTCAACAATATCGCCACCTATGTCGAAGAAGGCGGCGCCTTGATGATTACCGCAGGCCAACAATTTGCCGGTGGCGGCTCCCTCGCGCGTACCCCCCTCGCCAGCGTCCTGCCCGCTGTGCCAACCGGCGACATCATCACAGGCCCGATTGTGCCCAGCATCACCGAAGACGGCGCGCGCCATTCAGTGACATTGCCGCTGGCCAGAAGGAGTTGGGGCCAATGGCAACGCTATATCGGAGCCGAAGCGCGGGCCGGTGATATTCTGATGTCGGCGGGCGAAGATGATGCCCCCTTGCTGATTGTTGACCGCGTGGGCACAGGCCGTGTCGGGCTTTTACTTAGCGACCAGATCTGGCTCTGGGCGCGCGGCTCTGATGGCGGCGGCCCGTTTTCAGAGCTGACCCGCCGTCTCGTCCACTGGATGATGAAAGAGCCCGAACTTGAAGAACGCCAGCTCTCCCTCGTCACCAATGGCGACACAGCCCGCATCAATCTACGCACCCTCTCGCCCCGCCCCGCCCCGCTCCAGCTTATCGACCCCGAAGAAGGCGTCACAACCCCCCAATGGCACGAAACCGGCCCGGGCCAATACACAGCCGACGCCCCGATTGACGGGCTTGGCCTCTACCGCGCTGAATCCGGCGACCTCGAAGCCGTCGCCCTGAACGGCCCCGCCAATCCGCGCGAATACGAAGATCTGCGCTCGACCACCGACGTGCTTACCCCCGTCGCCAGCGCAACCGGCGGCGCAGTCTACAGGCTAAACCGCGACGGCGGCGACCGGCCCGAGATCAGACGGGTCTCAAGGCGCGCAGACGCGGCCGGAAACAACTGGCTCGGCCTGCGCGAACGCGATGCCTACACCGTCCGTGACAGCCGCTCGACACAGCTCCTGCCCGGCTGGCTCGGCGCTTTGCTGATCGCGATCTTCATGCTGCTCGCCTGGCGACGCGAAGGGCAATAGATAAACTGTCTTGAAAGCGGAGACTTTTTGAAGGCGGAGACTGGCGAACGACCCGAATGAAACTCGTTAGGGCTGCTTCCTTCCGGATCTGACCCGGTTGGCGAGCGATCCGTCCGCCACCAGCCTCCTAAACGCTATATCGTGCGAACCCGCCGAGATTGCAAGCACGCAAATACCGTTTCGCGTCCATTCACGTAATGTTTGTATAACAGCGATTGCACCCCGCGCCCCACACGTTAAGGTCGGCCCCAGCACAAAAGGATCGGAACATGACGTCGAGAATCTTCATTATTGCTGCCCTGTCAGCCAGTCTTGCAATCCTCGCAGCCTGCTCCAGCCCTGACCCCACCCCAGACCCCACAGCCAGCTCAGATCAGCCCGCAGCCACATATGATCTCGAAACCGCGACATGGATGCACGACGCCAGCGATCTGACCCCAGAAGACGGCGTCATCTTCGGCCAATTGGGCAATGGCATGCGCTATATCATCATGCAGAATGACCGGCCCGAAAACACCGCCTCCATGCGCCTGCGGATCGACGCGGGATCGCTCAACGAGGCCGACAATCAACGTGGCATTTCCCACTTTCTCGAACACATGGCCTTTAACGGATCGGAAAATGTCCCCGAAGGCGAAATGATCAAGATCCTCGAACGCTTCGGCCTCGCTTTCGGGCCAGACACAAACGCCTTTACAAGTTTCGACCAGATCCAGTACCAGCTCGATCTGCCCTCCACCGAACAGGACATGCTCGACACCGGCTTCTTCCTGATGCGCGAGACGGCAAGCAATCTCACCCTCGACCCCGAAGCCATCGATAAAGAGCGCGGCGTCATCGCCTCCGAAGCCCGCGCCCGCAATTCGGTCGGCCTGCGCGCCGCCTTGCAGTCCACCCGCTTCCAATTGCCAGACACCATCGCCGCCGACCGTTTCCCGATTGGCGACCTTGAGGTCATCGCCACCGCAGACCGCGAACGCTTCGTCGAGATCTATCATGCCAGCTACCGGCCCGAGCGCGCCACCTTCGTCATCGTCGGCGATTTCGACCCCGAAGCCATCCGTACAGAGATCGAGAAAAGCTTTGGCGACTGGCAAGGCGTCGGCACAGCCCCGCCCGCCCCCGACATTGGCAGCGTCGATGCAGATCGCCCCACCGAGGCCGATGTCTTTTATGATCCTGACACCAGCACCTCCGTTTCAATCCGCATCGTCAAGCCCTTTTCCCGCTTGCCTGACACCGCCGCCCAGCGCCGACAAAACCTGATCGACACACTCGGCCACCGCATCCTCAATCGCCGCTTTGCCGCCCTTGCCCGTCAGCCAGATGCACCATTTATCGGGGCCGGTGCAGGCGATTCCAATTCCTTCAACATCGCCCAGAGCGTCGCGGTTACCGCCTCAACCACACCTGATGGCTGGCAAGACGGCCTCGCCGCGATCGAACAAGAATTGCGCCGCGCCATTGATTACGGCTTCTCTCAGGCCGAGATTGACGAACAATTGGCCAATATCCGCACCGGCCTTGAAAACCAGATCGACCAGTTCGGCACACGCCTGACGCCAAGCCTTGCCCGTCAGCTTGCAGGCTCGGTCAACGAAACCGTCTTCACCACCCCCGCCTCCGGCCTCGAGCGCTTCGAAAAAGTCGCCGCCAGCCTGACCCCCGACATGGTCCACGAAGCCTTCAAAGCCCAATGGACCGGCGCCAATCCGCTCTTGCAACTCTCAACCAATGAACAAAGCCCGACCGCGCAAGACGATTTGCTCGCCGCCTATCGGGCAAGTCTCGCCATCCCCGTCACCGCCCCCCTCGCGCAGGAGAAACAGACCTTCGCCTACACAGATTTCGGCCCCGCCGGCGCCATCGTCTCCGACACCCGCATCGACGATCTCGGCGTCCGCATGGTCCAGTTTGAAAACAATGTCCGCCTCAACATCAAAACCACCGATTTCGAGGACGCCATCATCCGCGTCTCGACCCTGATCGGCGGCGGCGAATTGGAGTTCCCCCAAGAACTTGACGGACTTGGCTCCCTGCTCGGCTTTTTCCCCGCAGGCGGGCTCGAAGCGCACTCGGTTGACCAATTGCAAACCCTGCTCGCAGGCCGCAGCGTCTCGTTCAATTTCGGCGCAGACACGCGCTATTTCGGCTCGAACGTCGCAACCACGCCGGACGATTTCGAACTGCAAATGCAATTGCTCACCGCCATGATCACCGCCCCGGGCTTCCGCCCCGAAGCCGAACAGCAATACCGCCAGGCCATCGCCGCTTTTTATGAGACAATCGACGCAGAGCCCGGCGGTGTCGCAGCCCAGCTTGTGCCGCGCATTCTCAATAGCGGCGACACGCGCTTCGGCCTCGCCTCGGAGGAAGACCTGCTCAAGCGCAATTTCGACGAACTCAAAGCCGTCACCATGCGCGCCTTTTCCGAAGGGGCCATCGAGATCGGCATTGTCGGCGACATCGACGAACAGGCCGCCATTGACACCGTCGCACGCACCTTCGGCGCATTGCCCACACGTCTCGCCGAACCGCTCGAATTTGACGCCGCACGACAATACAAATTCCCCGCAGACCGCGCGCCCATCACCCTGACCCATGCCGGCCTGCCCGACAAAGCGCTCGCCTTGGTCTATTGGCCGACGGACAGCCGCGCCGACCAGAAAACCAATACCACCCAGACCCTCTTGCGCTCCGTCATGCGGCTCAAACTGACCGAAAAGCTGCGCGAAGAGCTTGGCGCAACCTACTCCCCCTCCGCCGACAGCGTCCGCTCCCCCATCTTCGACGGCTATGGCTACCTGTCCGCATCAAGCAATGTCAAACCCGAAGACGTTGACCTTGTCATGACGGCGATTGACGAGATCGCCACCAGCATGGCCACCGGCGGCATCACCGAAGACGAGCTTCAACGCGCCCGCCAACCCGCACTGGAAAACATCGAGGAACAGCTCGAAAACAACAGCGTCTGGCTCGGCTATATCGACACCGCCCAAACCGACCCGGACTTCCTCGCCGAAATCCGTACGCGGGCCGACACCTACAATTCGATCACCTTGGGCGACCTGACGGCTATGGCCGCCCAATATCTCAAACCCGAAGAGGCGCTAAAAATCCGCATCATTTCTGAAAACTGGGACGGCTAACCCATGCTTTTAACCTCGGACACAATGCCGCTCGCCAGCGCCGCAATTGACCGCGCCGCCCATCACCGGCTCGAAACGGACTGGCTCGATGCGGCCTTCAAAGCGCCCGATGTCCTCGTCTGCCTGTTCCAGAACGGCATGCCGCTCGTCCAAGACAATGGTGGCCTGCTATGGCTCGGCGCACAGGCGGCCTCCCTGTCTGGCATAGGCGAGCGGCTTTTCCTCGGCAAAGACAAAACCGGCGCAGCCATCTTCGCCCTCGACATGACGCTCGCCTTCAAGCTTGCCGCCGCCCCGATTGCAGGCCTCGGCGATTTCACCGAAGCCCGCATGGCGTTCGGGGCCATGTCCCCTATGGACGCCAATCTCGCCTCCACCGCGCGCTCCCTGTTCGAATGGCACAAGGCGCACGGCTTTTGCGCCAATTGCGGCGCAGCCTCCGCCGTTCGGGAAGCGGGCTGGAAACGCGCCTGCCCGTCTTGCGAGCGCGAACATTTCCCGCGCACCGATCCGGTCGCCATCATGCTGGCCGTCAGCGGCGACAAATGCCTGCTCGGTCGCCAGAGCCTCTGGCCCGCAGGTTTCTTCTCGTGTCTCGCCGGTTTCATCGAGCCGGGCGAAACGGTCGAACAAGGCGCCGTGCGCGAATTGCTCGAAGAAGCGGGCATCCGGTCCAATGCCGCAAGCGCCGAATACCTCTTCGCCCAGCCCTGGCCCTTCCCGTCCTCCTTGATGATGGGCCTCATCATAAAGGCCGAAACCGAAGACATCACCGTGGACAAAACCGAACTAGACGAAGCCCGCTGGTTCACCCGCGAGGAAGCCCGCGCCATCATTGCCGGCACACACGCCGAAGTCTTCGCCCCGCCCGAAATGGCCGTCGCCCATCACATCTTGCGCGTCTGGTCAGAGCGCGAAAGCTAGGAACCGTGCGGCGCTGCCTCACCGGACACAGACGACCCCACAACCTCCGGCCAAGCCGCATCCGCCGCCTCGATAAAGCCGTCCCGATCCGCATCCCATTTGCGCTGGACCCGTCGGCTGTAATTCAGATAAAGCCGCCCATCGACAATCGCCCAATGCTCGGGCTTGCCCGCCGCTGTCTGGCCTTTCGCCGCTGCCCACGCACAATACCCGCCATATTGCGGCGCATATTTTTCCGGATCAGCCCGAAACAGATCAAGATTTTCCTGACTGGCAAACTGGAACACCGCGCCCTGATAGTCGGTCGAAAACGCCGCATCCCCCTTGGTCGGAGCGCCAACAGTAAAATACGCCACCGCATCATAGCCCCCGAGCGCGAGGTCCGAATTGCGCTTGGTATAAATCGGCGCCGTATCGCTGTCACCAAACGCCGGCAAAATCATCGCCGCCGCCCCACCCATCAGCAGCAAGACCAGCAAAATCGCACGAAGTGTCATGAGCCTGACCTCCTATCTATCCGGCCTCAAACATAATGCGCGCCGCCCCCCGCGCCAAGAAACACGCCGCCCACACACACTCACATCTGCGCGAGCGCGTCTTCGCTACCGATCGCGCATCCGCCGCTCGCCCGCGCCGAACACGCCGATAATCTTGAACATGGTCGAAAAGAAGCCAAGCTCCTCAAGCGCCAATTGGACATGGCGCTCATCGGGGTGACCTTCAATCTCGGCATAAAACTGCGTCGCCGTGAACGAGCCGCCAAGCTGATAGCTCTCAAGCTTGGTCATATTCACCCCATTGGTCGCAAACCCGCCCATCACCTTGTAAAGCGCGGCGGGAATATTGCGCACCTGAAAGATAAACGCCGTGACCGTCCGCCCCTCTTTGCTCTGCCGGTCGCCGGGGTCGGGCGACATGATCACAAACCGCGTCGTATTGTGCTCGGCGTCCTCAATATCCCGCGCCAGAATCTCTAGCCCGTAAACCGACGCTGCAAGCTCCGGCGCAATCGCCGCCACCGACGCCTCGCCCAATTCGGCCACCTCCCGCGCAGCCCCCGCCGTATCCGCAGCCGTCACCGCTTCAATCGAGTGCTCTCGCAAAAACCCGCGGCACTGGCCAAGCCCCATAATGTGCGACCGCGCCTTTTGCACATCGGCAAGCTTGGTCCCCGGCAAAGCCATCAGCTGAAACCGGATCGGCAGATAATATTCGGCAATGATCGACAGCGAGGTCTGCGGCAAAATATGGTGAATGTCCGCCACCCGTCCGGCAATCGTATTGTCCACCGGGATCATCGCCAGATCAGCCTGACCGGATTCGACCGCATGAAACACATCCTCAAACGTCCGGCACGGCAACGGCGTCATGTCGGGATAGGCGTCCGAACAGGCAATGTGCGAATTGGCACCCGGTTCCCCCTGATAGGCAATTTTCTTGGTCATGAGTGTCTTTCAATTGGAGGCTTGGCAAAAAACCGCCGCGCCGCTTCGAGATCTTCGGGCGTGTCTACACCATTTGGCGGCGGTCCGTCCAAAATCGCGCAATCAATCACAAGGCCGAGCTCCAGCGCGCGCAATTGTTCCAGCCGTTCGGACACCTCCAGCCCGCTCGGCGGCGCGCTGACAAAGCGCTCAAGGGCGGCGCGCTTATAAGCATAAACACCAATATGATGATATTTCGCCCCCTCGCCATGAGGCACGCAGCTGCGCGAAAAATAAAGCGCCCGCGCAGTCCGCCCATCGCCCCGCCGCGCCAGCACCGCTTTGACAACATTAGGATCGGCAAGCTCCTTGGCGTCAGTGATCTGCGACACAAGGCTTGCAATATCGCAATCGGCATCCGCCTCAAGCACATCGATCACCGCCTGCAGCGCGGACGGCTCAAGCGTCGGCATATCGCCCTGCAAATTGATGATCCGGTCATAGTCCCCGCGCGAATCAATCAGATTGGCCGCAGCATGCACCCTGTCACTGCCCGACGGCAGGTCCGGATCGGTCAAAACCGCCTCAAAGCCTGCCCGTTCGACACTGTCCGCAATCGCTTTATCCGCCGCCGCCACGGCCACCCGGCCCACCCCCGACGCCGTCGCCAGCGCGCAAACCCGTTCGATCATGGGGACACCGCCAATATCGGCCAAAGGCTTTCCGGGCAGGCGCGTCGCCTCCAAACGGGCGGGAATCAGGATCAAAACGCTCATTTCGCTGATGCGGCGGATCGCCGCTTATCCCCTTCTCTCTCTTGGTCAATGTGAGCCAATATGTTGTCAGAAAGGGGCTAGCGTGTCACAAGGCGTGCGCCAAGATCAAATACGAGGAATCTGTTCATGGGCGAGCTCGGTTTTAATAAATTTTTCGGTGCGCTTCTGGCGACGCTGCTGCTCATTTTGGGCCTGAACGAAGTGTCCAACATGGTGTTCAGCTCCGGCGGGGGCCATCACGGTGAGCACCATTATGACAGCCAGAACGAATGGGCTGCGGACAAATTCCACGGTTACCGCATCGAAATCGCCGAAGCGACCTCTGGCGACACCGAGGAAGAGGAAGACGTGTTCGACCTCGGCCTGATGCTGGCAAGCGCCGATATCGCCGCCGGTGAGCGCGCCATGCGCCAATGTGCCCAATGCCACTCATGGGATGAAGGCGGCGCAGCCGGCACCGGCCCCAATCTGCACGGCATCATGAACGCAGACATCGCCGCCAAGCCGGGCTTTGCCTATTCGGGCGCTCTGTCCGGCATCGAAGGCAATTGGACCTATGCGGCCATGAATGACTGGCTGACCAATCCGGGCGCGTTTGCCCGCGGCAACAAAATGTCCTTCGCTGGCCTGCGCAGCCCACGCAAAGACGCCGAACGCGTCAACATCATCGCCTATCTCGCCTCGGTCAGCCCGAATGCGGCTCCTTTCCCCGCCCCGCTCGTCACTGAAGCAAGCGCCGAAGACGCAACCGAAGGCGAGACTGTTGAAGCCGTCGTCGAGGGCACAGAAGCGACAGCTGGCGAAATTACAAAAACACCCGCAGAAGGAAGTCCAGAAACGAGTCTTGAAGACTCCGTAACAGACCCCGAAAACGGCTTAATAGACCAATTAGTAGACTCCGCAGAAGAGGCCGGAACAGACGCACTCGAGACAGCAAGCGACGCCGCCGTCGACGTCATCGAAGAGGTGGTAGACACCGCTCAGGACGCAATCCCCGCCGAGCAATAATCACGGGCTCAGCTAACCTCAGCCACCTAAGCTCAGACAGAGGCCGGCCCAAGCCAGTCAGGCCGCGCCCTGTCGGTGAGCGAAATCCGCTTCGCCCCAATCGGCGGGCCATAAAGCGCCCCAATCCGGTCAATCGCGCCCGCCAATCCCTCATGCGCCACGGCCATATGATGCGCATTAGCATGCAGCAGGCTCTCGCCATCGAGCATCAGCCCGACATGGCCCTTCCAGAACACAAGATCATTGCGCTGCAAGGCCCCCGGGCTCTGCCAGTTTTCAATCACCTCGCCCGACCACGCAAATTGCATGTCCGCATCCCGCGGTAATTGAATGCCCACCGCGCCAAACACAGATTGCGTCAGCCCGCTACAATCAAGCCCCAGCGCATCCCGTCCGCCCCACAAATACGGCGTGCCAAAAAACCCGACGGCCACGTCCGCAGGGTCCGCCGCAAACTGATCAATCGGCACCAAATGCCCCTGAGGCACCCAGCCCACCCCTTCGCATTCGGTGAGGCCATTCACGGTCCCTTTGGCCTTGAGCAGCGCGCCAAGAAACAAGGTCGTCCCGGGTGCTGCTTTTATATCCGGCTTGGAAAATCCGTAGGTCAGCGGCACGCAAATCCGGTGCGTAACCTCCATATCCTTCATCACGCCATCGCGTTTGACCCAGCCGACATAATGGTCAAACCCGTGCCGGACGAGGAGGAAATCATCCTGTTCGCCATACACCGCAACCGGCTCACCAAGAAGGCCCGTACTCACGCGCTCGGCGCGGTTCTCAAGCGTCATCATGATCGGAAGATTGGGGCGTCCAATGCGGCCAATCGCAACAGGTTTCTCAGCAGGCGCAGCGAGGCGCTTATCATTAAAATCTAACATCTATCTATTTTGTCAGGCGACTTGGATATTGTCACCCTCTGTGTCGCCTTTTGACGGATCTTCGCCGCTCTCGGCTGCAATAATCATAGCCGCCAGCGCCCGCAAAGCCCGCGCGCCCTCCGGCGTCCGCTCAAGGAAAACATTGCGCAAATCCTTATTGTCGCGCACGCGCTTCACCAAGTCATGCCGCTCCAGCGTGTCGAGCGCGCGCGTGATGGCCGGCTTGGCAAGCCCAAGCGCATCAGACAGACCGCGCACTGTGTGCGGCCCACGCGTCAGCGAGACGGTCATCAGAATGGCTTGCTGGCGCGCGGTCAGATCCGGCCGGTCCGCCTTGACCGTCGCACAGACCGTCAGACGCCACAAATCCAATGCCTGTCGTTCGCTCATCGCCATCTGTCAGCCCTTCGTGTTCAAAGGGAGAATCAGGTGATTTGCATCCGCCCGCAAGCCTCAATCACAAGCTAGCCATAACGATTTTGCAAGACCGCCCACATCGCCCGCAAACCGCACGCCGCCCCGCCTGCCGGACGGCCATACTTCGCCTCCCGCCATGCCCAGACATCCAGATGCACCCAGTGCCGCGCATCGACAAATTTCTGCAAGAAAAGCGCCGCCGTGACAGACCCCGCCATGCCGCCGCCCGAATTGACAAGATCGGCAATCGGGCTTTTCAGATACGACAGATACGGCGTCCACAGCGGCATGCGCCAAGCCGGGTCCCCGCTCTGCTGCGCGCCTTGAGCAATCTCGCCCGCAAGCATGTTGTCATCGGTATAGAACGGCGCCAAGTCCGGCCCGACCGCCACCCTTGCCGCGCCAGTCAGGGTCGCAAAATCAATCAACAGGTCCGGATCATCCTCGCTCGCCCGCGTCAGGGCATCGCCAAGGATCAACCGCCCTTCCGCGTCCGTATTGTCAATCTCGACGCTCAGCCCTTTCCGGCTCATCAGCACGTCACCGGGCCGGAACGCATTACCGGAAATCGCGTTCTCCACCGTCGGAATATAGAGCTTCAGATTGACCGGCAGCTTGGCATCCATGACCAGTTTCGCAAGCGCGATGGCATGCGCCGCCCCGCCCATATCCTTCTTCATGATCCGCATATAATTACCGGTCTTGATGTTCAGCCCGCCCGTATCAAACGAGACGCCCTTGCCAACCAGCGCCAGCTTCGGCGCATCCGGCTCCCCCCAACCCAGCTCGACAAACCGCGGGGCAATATCCGCCGCGCGGCCCACCGCATGCACCATCGGATAATTGGCCTCAAGCAAATCATCCCCCGTGGTCACATCCACCTTTGCGCCATAGGTTTCTGCCATCTCCCGAATGGTCGCCTCAATAGCATCCGGCCCCATATCGCCCGCCGGCGTGTTGACGAGATCGCGCACCAGATCGACCGCTTCAGCCTCGCGCACTTGTGCCGCACGCGCCTTGGCAGGACCAGAGAGAACCAACCGTGGCGGCGTGGTGTCTCGCGTCAAATAACGATCAAACCGATACGCCCCATCCGCCCATCCGGCACTGACCCAATCTTCAGACCAATCGGCGGGTTGGCTGTGCAGCGCATAGTTTCCCGCCGGAAGCGCAGCACTGATCGCGGCCACATCGAGCGGGCTCTTACCCTCCCCCACACCGGCCAAAACATGCGAGACGGCACCGTCAGATCCGGGCACGCTGACAATCTGGCCGCGCTTACCGGAGAAATCCTGTCCGCGCGCGATCCGGGCGACCGGCTCGGGCAGATCGGCCAGCGCTTTGTCCACGTCGTGTGCCGTGGTCAGGACGAGTTGGATGGCGCTTTTGGCCTCCGTTGAAAAGGCTGGGTGCATGGCAGAAATCCTCCAAAATGTTAATGCGCGACCCCGCTTTGTTAACGCTTTCTTGATGGGCTGGGAATAAGTTGGACGGTGAATAAATTATTTGGAGCAAAGACATCATGTCAAAGTCGAGATATTTCCATGCGAGCACTTCAGTTCTGGCAAGTCTTGCTTTTGCAGCATGCGCGACGACAGCGTCACCCTCCATCGGCTCCCAGACGGCCGGGAACGTCGAAATCGCCAAGCCAACCGCCGAAGACATCGCGCTCATTTCACGCGCCGAGCCGCTGGCACAGGTCAATTACTGGAACGACCAATACAATCTACATCCAGTCGATCTCGACATAACGATTGCCTTCATCCGCTCACTGAGAAAAATCAGCAGTTTCGAACGAGCTGCCGAAGTGGCAAGCCTTGCCGTTGTCAGCCATCCGCAAAGCGCAGAGCTCTATATCGAACTGGGACGTGCCAGCGCCAGTCAGGGCAAATCACGCGATGCTCTGCGGGCCTATGGCAAAGCCCTTGCGATTAATCCGGACAATCCTTTCCCTTTTGCGGCCATCGGCATGATCCTCGACCGCGAAGGC
>CALLCD010000159.1 GCA_938049795.1 uncultured Hyphomonadaceae bacterium
CATATCGGCCGCGTCCAGCCCCAGCGCCCCAAGCAGCGCCAGTGCCTCCCCGCGCGCCTCACCGCCAAGCTTTGCCCGCCGCGCAGGTGAAAACTGGCACCCGAGCAGCACATTTTCCACAAGCCCCAAAAAGGGCAGCAAATTGAACATCTGGAAAATCACACCAAGATGCTCGGCGCGAAACCTATCCCGCCCCGCGCCCGACAAGGCTGCCATATCCTGCCCCAGAACCGAGACACGGCCCGCTTGGGGCTGCAAAATCCCGCTCACCAGCCCCAGCAATGTCGATTTGCCAGACCCGCTCGCCCCTTGCAGAAACACACGCTCTCCGCGCGCAATTTCCAGATGATCGACCGCCAGAAACGGCGGCTCATCCGGCCAGCCGAACACCACGGAATCGAGGACAAGAGCAGGCGTCATACACGGACCTTTCCAGATTTCATGCCTTAAGCCATTTCAATTGAACACAAAAGAGATTATATAACATAATGAATTTTGCGCGCAGGTCTCCGGGCCCGTTCGCGAAGCCTGTTGGCATGTCTGCGGCTCCGAGGGGCGAGATATAGTAAGGCGCTGAGCCGGAACCCCGAGGGGAGTCACATTATGTGGGCGAATCTGCAAGCCCCCCTCTTTTTCGGGCTGATTGCGGCTTTTATCACGTCGATTGGCCTGATCGCTGTTGCCCAGCGCGGGATCTGGAGCGAGCGCAATGCGTCCTTGTTTGCGCTGGCGGCGGGCGGCATGTTGCTGACGCTGACCTTGGTGCACATCACGCCTGAAGCCATAGAGCGCACCTCGCTGGCGCCGGTGTTGATCCTTGGCGGGTTTCTTGGCGGTCTGCTTCTGAACAAGACGGTTGGCGCGGTGTTTGGTGGTGAGGAGATGACCCCGAGCCGCGTGACCGCTGCCACCCCCGTCATCGCGATTGCGATCCACTCTTTCCTCGATGGCATTATCTATGCCGTCACATTTTCGCACAGTTTTGAATCCGGGGCTTTTGTTGCATTGTCCTTGATTTTGCACGAATTCCCGGAAGGCGTCATTGCTTTTACCATCCTGCGGCGGAGCGGATTTACCAGCCGCCAGAGCTTCCTCTTCGCCTTTCTTGCCGCTGCGGCCACGACCCCCGCAGGCGTCATCGCGTCCGGCCCGTTCATCTTCCTGATGAGCGCGGAAATGGTCGGCAATCTGTTTGCGATTTCAGCCGGATTGCTGCTGTTTGTTGCCACCGGCCCGCTGATGGCCCCCTTGCGCCATGAACGCCCCAAACGTAGCCTCCCAGCGCTCGGGATCGGCGTGATCATCGCCGCCCTGATCAGCTTTTCGCCATTTTCCCAGCATGATGAGCACCATCATAGCGGCCAGCATTCAAGCGCCGATCTGGCGGACATGCGCCCCTTGGCATCGGTTGTGCATACACTTTCATGACCATATACAGTTTGCCGGTTTCGCAAATTGCGATCGCTGGGATAGCCTGTATGACCATCGCATGATCCCTGCGTCCTCGCAGTCACCATGCAGGAACGCGAAAGCACAAGGCCCATGTCCGCCAGAGCCGCACGAGAGACAAACGGCTACGCGCCGTCAAACACAACCGACGGTATCGTTCTGGCTGTGCTCGTCGCTGTCTGCTTTGTGGGCATGTGGCTGACCGCGCCCACCGCGACCACCGCTCTGCCGGACACCGCGCCCATAGACGCCACAGACGCGAACATTGAGCCAGATACGACCTCGCCCCTCCCCGACCCCGCGCCCACCGATCCCGTTCCAACCGAGCCAACTGCGCCCGATCCCGCAGAGCCAGATCCTACGGTCCCCCCTGTCCCGCCTATCAAGCCGCCAGCGGACATTGACGTTCCGTCCATCAAACCCGAAGATGACGACCTGCTTGCCACAATCACCCCGCGCCCGCTTGCCACGCTCAGCCCGCGCGAACAGATCGCGTCCGGTCCCGGCTTTATCAGCCTGATGGGGACGAATTATGATCCGACCAATTGGCACCGCTCGACCCATTCCACAACCACAGACTTTCTGGCAACGGACTGGAAAGAGGCCAATGCCGCCTATGATGCGGACGGTCTTTCGCTGAAGCTTGCGCCCGCACCAAATCGCCCCGGCCATTTCCACGGCGGCGAGATTCAGACCAAACAGACCTATGGCTATGGCCGCTATGAAGTGCTGATGCGTCCGGCCAGTGCGTCGGGCACCGTCTCGTCCTTCTTTACCTATACCGGCCCCTATTATGGCAATCCGCATGACGAGGTGGACATCGAATTTCTCGGGGCGGACACGACGAAAGTCTATCTCAATTATTTTCGTAATGGCCGCGTGGGCGAAGATGTGACGCTTGATCTGCCTTTCGATGCGGCGGACGAATTTCATCTTTATGCGTTCGAATGGCACCGCGACGGCATCACATGGTTTATAGATGGTCAGCCCGTCCATCAGACACGGGTGAGCGATCCGCTGATCCCGCAAACGCCCGGAGCCATTATCGTCAATCTCTGGTCTGGTGCGCCCAAGCTTTACTCTTGGCATGGCCGGCCCAACTTTAGCGAGACGCAAGCGGAATATGCCTGCATCTCCTACCAGCCGCTTGGCGGCACTGGACGCTCCTGTTCGAGCGTTTTCCCGCCCGAGCCAGCGCCTGCACCTGCGAGCCCCCCGAACCTCTTCGTCCGGGTTCTTGATGAATTGCTCGACACGGTCAACCCGTCATCCTCCAAACCAACGCAGATCAACTAGAGCGCATCCCGCGCGAGGTGGAGCCGGGCTTGAGGCAAGATGCATGCGGTCTGTCGGCATCGGTTTTGCATCATTTAGGCGATACAACGCACAAACAGGCAGGAGCGAGGCATTGACCAAGCGCACACGTATTATCTTGGCACTGATCACCGGAGTTATCACGGTGGCTCTGGCTCATCAGATATCATTTGCCTTTGCGGAAACAATTACCGACGATGACACCAGATCCGCTCTTTGCGACGGGACCAGCCGCGCCGCTTATGAAGATGCGCGCACCGAGGCAAGCGTCGAGCAAACGCCCGCCTATCTCTTATCCATCGCCGAAGACTTCCTGACCGAATGCGCGACCCCGCTACACGTTCAGGCCGTCTCCAAACATGCCGCGCGCGCCGCCCTTGATGCCGGAGCGACAGACCGCGCGCTTGCTCATTTCGAACGGGCGCTCGATACGGGCGCGGCCCTGAGCGAAGCCGAACAGCTCGACTATATTCTTGCCCTCTGGCTGAATGACCGGACCGAACAGGCTTGGTCCCTGCGCGATGATCTGATCGCCGACTGGCTCGCCAAAGCAGCAAGCCGGGCCGACATCACCTCGACACGGGTCCGCGATGGCGTGATCCACAAAGTGACTTTCGATCCGCCCTTCGGCACAGTCGAGCCACGCACACATTGGCTGGCCCAGCCGCATGGCGAAGGCTGGCCCGCTGCGATCAGTCTGGAAACCGACCCGGCTCTTGTCAGCCTGATGACCTTCCGTATGGGGCCAAAGGCTCAGGAGATGCGAGACGTGACGCTTGTCCAGTGCCGTGGCCGCAAAACCGCCGCGCGCAGCTTTGGCCCGATTGACGCTATGGTAGCCGAACAGACCGCATTCGAGACCCTCAAAGCCTATTTGCGGCAGCCCCAATCCCCGCGCATCGAAGCGGACGGCCAGCCCGCCGAGTCCTGCTTTGCCAGCGAGAAAATGTTCCTGCCGGTCCGCTAGACCTCGCCGCCAATCCGGCCCAACTCTCGCGTGGTGGCGCGGAACTCTTCCATTGTCTCGTTCAAGATGTCTGCAATCGGACGGACCTGTTTGATCCGGCCCGCCACTTGTCCGGTCAGCGCGATGCCCGCTTCGAGGTCACCGCCAAAATAGACCTGTTGGGTGCCGGCAAACTCGCCGAAAATATTCTCCACACCCTCTTTCTGGATGCGCGTGGTGCGTTCGGTTTTGAGCGCGCGCAAGGCCGGCCCCGGGCCAGAGCGATTGAGGAAGACCGTATCGGTTGCGTCCGCCTCGACAATCGCATCCTTCCAGTTCTGATGCACCGGGCTTTCGCTTGCCGACAGAACCCGCGTTCCCATCAACACACCTTCCGCTCCCAGAGCAAAGGCCGCCGCCATGGACCGGCCATCCATAATGCCGCCCGCTGCAATGATCGGCACATCGACCGCCTCGGCGACCAGCGGGATCAGCACCATAGACGCGACATCTTGCGGGTTCTTGAAACCGCCGCCCTCGCCCCCTTCAACAATCAAACCGTCCACCCCCGCCTCAATTGCGCGCAAGGCCCCTTTGAGCGAGGGGACGACATGGAACACGGTCAGTCCCGCTTCTTTTAGGGTGCCGGTATATTTCATCGGATCGCCCGCCGATGTGGTGACGAATTTGATCCCATTGTCGATGATAAATTGGACAATGTCCGGATCGCGCACGAAAGCCTGGGCGATGTTCACACCGAACGGTTTGTCGGTCAGCTCGCGCATTTTCAAGATCTCGCCGCGCACCGCATCAAGCTCACCGGACGAGGTTTCGATAATCCCCATCCCGCCCGCATTTGAAAACGCCGAAGACAATTGCGACCGCGCAATCCAGCCCATCGCCGCCTGCACAATCGGCTTCTCGATCCCCAACATGTCCGTGATCCGTGTCTTGATCGCCATCGCGCGCTCCTCCTGTCAAACCGCGACTATGAAAGCCTGCCGTTAGGAAATGACAAGAGCGCAGAGAATTAATTTGCCGCAAACGTAAACGGCAACACCACATTGATGCGCGGCTCGGGCAGCCCATTGCGATAGCGCGGCTGGAACACTGAATTGCGGGCCGCCTCGGTCGCGCTTTCGACAAATTGCGCGTCGGTGCACTCGGCCACAATATCAACCGGAAAGCCGGTCTCGGTCACGTTCAGCCGAACGCGGCAATCGGCTCCCGCGCCCGTTGCCAGAGCACGTGGCGGATAGACGGGCGATGCCCCTTGCAGGACTTTTGCATCGACCAAGGGCCGCGCGCGGCATTGGGCCTGTTCACACGCCGCGTTTGCCCTTGCTGCCGCTTCGGCGCGTCGGGCTTGCAGGCTCTGCGCCCGCCCGGTCCGGCCCATAGCGCGATAGTCGGCGATGACCTCGTCAATTACAGCCATGTTTGCGGCCCCGAGCGCCAACACTTCCGCTTGCGCATAGGCGGCGAGGGTTTCCTCTTCCATGTCCTCGGCCCGCGACAAAAGCCGCGCCCGCTCCAGCAGCCCGGCACTCGACGGCGCGCTGGTTGTCGAATTGGCTATATCCTTCTGCTCGGCAGCCAGCTCGTACAGCCCTGCTGCTTCGAGAATGGTGCTGAACTGATTGCGCGTGGCCGACTGCATCAGCGGGGAGACGCGATTGCTCAGCATGACCGGATAGAGATGCTGGGCCGCTTCGACATAGAGATCATTTTCCAGAAGCAGCGCCGCCTTGCCGATAAAATCTGTCGCCACATCATCACACGCGTCCACGCCGACGCATGTGTCCATCGCCGTCGCCTGTGCATGTGCTGGAGACAGCGCCAAACCCCCGAGCAGAACACTCACCAAAACTCCAGAAAAAATCCGCATTCGCTACTCCATTGCCCCGCAAAGCGCCGTAAACACCGCCCAAGCCCGACATTACACTGTCCTTTGGGCAAAATATTGGAAGCGCCAGCCCGCCGCGTCAAGGGATGAGGTGCGCGCGGCCTGCCAAATTGATGGGTCAGCTCCCCCGCCGGACAGGCGTGCCAAACCGTGCCGCCCAGAGCGCCGCAAGCCCCCGCGCACTGTCGATATATTTGCGCCCGTTCGCCGTCTTGAAACTCACCCCCGCCGGCGTCCCCGTTCCCTCGGCCAAGACCAGCGTTGGTGCATTATAGTCCCCCGCTCCGAGCAGATCCACAATGGGCGCACGCGGGTGCGTGATCGGCACATATATGATATGAAGTGTTTCCTTCAGGCTCGGAAAATAATTCAGAACGCCCCAGACCTCGGCGCATTCGGGGCAGTATTCGCGCCGGTCATGGTCTTCAAATCCGGGCGGCAACATGAAAAGCGTATCGCGGGTCATAAAAAATCCTTTGGTTTCCGGCGCGTTATCGCGTGACAAGGCGCGCCGTCTGTATCAATCTAGTATCAGAAGTGGGGGAAAATTATGCAACACATTGTTCTCAAATCGTATTGCGAGGGCCTGCCAAAGCCATCCGATTTTGCCATCGAAGATGTGCCAACACCGAAACCCGAAGCCGGCCAGTTCCTCGTCCGCCATATCTGGGCCAGCGTGGACCCGGGCTCAAGATCGCGCCTGTCCGGCCGCGACAGCTATACCGGCGCGCAACAGCTTGGTGAGGCAATGGGCGGGTTCAATGTCGGCGTGATCGAAGCGTCCGAAAATGAACACTGGCCGACCGGCACCATCGTCACTTGTGCGGGCGGCTGGTCCACGCATTCGATCCAGACCGGACGCGGCTTTCTTGCGCGCATTCCCGACGGTCTCGGACTTCCCTTGTCCTACTGGATCGGCGTGCTTGGCGTGCCGGGGCTGACCGGCTGGTTCGGGCTCAAGCGTGTTGGCGCATTTAAACAGGGCGACCGCGTGCTGATCACCAGCGCAGCCGGCCCCGTCGGCGCCACCGCCGGACAGCTTGCCCGAGCCAATGACGCCAAAGAGGTTGTCGGCATTGCTGGCAGCGACGAAAAATGCCGCTGGCTCACCGAAGAAGCCGGTTTCGACCACGCCATCAATTACAAAACGACAGATGATCTCGACGCGGCCATTTCCGAAGTCATGCCCAAAGGCATCGACATTCTGTTTGACAATGTCGGCAATGAAATGATCGACCTGTGCCTGCCGAAAATGCGCCCAAACGGACGCATCACTGTGTCCGGACAGGTCGCCGACTATTCCCTGCCCATCGAGGATCGTCACGGTGTTCAAAATACGGACGTATTCATCACGCGCCGCGTTAAAATGCAGGGCCTTGTCGTGTTCGATGATGCCCGCGATTTCCCCGACGCGCTCACCGCTATGGCCAATATGATCAATCAGGGCAGCCTCAAGCTCAAAGAAGAACGCTTTGACGGCCTCGCCTCCATGCCCGAAGCCTTTTGCGGCCTGTTCCGAGGCGAAAATTTCGGCCGCCGCGTCGTGAAAGTGGGAGAAGAAAAATGACCACCCCTTTCACCCTCGATCCTGCCAGCTATTCGCGGTTCAGCTTTGAGCGGTCCGGCCGTGTGCTGACGGCTTTCATTGACAGCGCACATCCGGTCAATGGTGTGGATGCGGCCATGCATGACGAGCTCGCGCAGATCTTCACCGACCTGCAACGCGATACCGGCAGCGACATTATCATCCTGTCTGCCAAGGGCCGTGCCTTTTGCGCGGGCGGAGACATGGACTGGTTTGACGAGCAGATCGAAAATCCGGCGGCCTTTCGCGACATTGCTTGGGACGCCAAGCGCATTGTCATGTCGCTGCTCGAAATGGAAAAACCAATCATCTGTAGACTGAACGGTGCCGCAGCAGGGCTTGGCGCGACGATTGCGCTCCTGTGCGATATGATTGTTGCAGACGAGACCGCCAAGATCGGCGATCCGCATGTCAAAGTTGGCCTTGTCGCAGGCGATGGCGGCGCGCTGATCTGGCCGCAGCTCGTCGGTTATGCCAAGGCCAAAGAGCTTTTGATGACCGGCGACATGCTCACCGCCGCCGAGGCCCAAGCGCTCGGCCTGATCAATTACGCTGTCCCCGCCGCTGAGCTCGACAACAAGGTCGGCGAGCTTGTCGCCAAGCTGCAAGCCAATCCGCGCTTTGCCGTGCGCTGG
This sequence comes from uncultured Hyphomonadaceae bacterium, assembly GCA_938049795.1. Classification (GTDB taxonomy): domain Bacteria; phylum Pseudomonadota; class Alphaproteobacteria; order Caulobacterales; family Hyphomonadaceae; genus CALLCD01. Next base: position 7,836 of record CALLCD010000159.1, read on the forward strand.
ACCAAGACCGTCACCAACATCCCGCTGCGCGCCCTCGCCGC
>CALLCD010000160.1 GCA_938049795.1 uncultured Hyphomonadaceae bacterium
TTGGATTGTAGAACAGGTCGATATAGTCGAAGACATCCTGACGGGCCTCTTGGCGTGTTTTGTAGATTCTCCGCCTGATCCGTCCCGACATGGGCCCCGTACGCCTTGCTTAAAGGTTTACATTGCAAGGCGTCTACCGTTCTGGGGGCACATCAGTCTTACCTTGACGATGTTGCTATATGGAGCAACTGTCTCACATTAATCCTGAACACCCAAATTGGGTTCCGGTTTTATGAGACCGGCCGGGGGAGAGGGGTTTAGAGTTTGAATGGGGGATATCAATCAAGCTGTCGCCGATCAGCATGCTGGTCTCTGCATCAGACCCGTTCTCATCCCCAAGATTTAGAGGAACAAAAATGTTTACCGAACACTACACAATGAGCATTGATGGTCAGGCCGTGACAGGTGCGGAAAGCTTCGAGATCATCAATCCGGCAACGGCAGCGGCTTTCTCGTCCGCACCAGATTGCACTCAGGCCGAACTCGACGCGGCGGTTCAGTCAGCGCGTGAGGCGCAGGCCGCTTGGGGGGCATTGCCAATCGACGAACGCAAGGCCTGCCTGCTCGCCCTGTCAGGCAAGATCGCCGAGCATAGTGAAATGCTGGCTCGCCTGCTGGTCAAGGAACAGGGCAAGCCCTTTCCGGACGCTATGGCGGATGTCATGGGCGGTGCCTTCTGGCTTGCCGAAACAGCAAAGCTCGATCTGCCAGAGCATGTTAGCGAAGAGTCCGAGGAACGACGCGCCGTGACGCGCTATGACCCTGTCGGCGTTGTGGCAGGGCTTGTGCCTTGGAACTTCCCGATCATTCTGGCCATGTTCAAAGTGGCGCCAGCTCTGCTCGCAGGGAACACCATGATCCTCAAGCCCGCCCCGACAACACCGCTGACGACATTGCGCATTGGCGAACTGGCGCGGGAGGTCTTTCCCGCTGGCGTCTTGAATGTCGTCTCCGGCGGCGACCGGCTTGGCCCGTGGCTGACCGCGCACAAGGGCATCGACAAGATCAGTTTTACCGGCTCAACCGAAACCGGCAAACGGGTCATGGCGACCGCGGCGCCAGACCTCAAGCGCATCACTTTGGAGCTTGGCGGCAATGATGCGGCAATCGTGATGCCGGATGTGGATGTGGAGGCTGTCGCCAAAAACCTCTTCTGGGCGGCGTTCAAGAATGCCGGCCAGATCTGCATTGCAACCAAACGCATGTATATCCACGAGGACATTTATGAGCCGCTTAAAGCTGCCATTGTCGAATATGCCAAAACCGTAAAAGTGGGCGATGGTGCAGATCAGGGCAGCCAGATTGGTCCGGTCCAGAACAATCGACAATATGAGCGCGTTTTAGAGCTTATTCAGGATGCCAAGGACAAGGGCTACGATTTTCTGGTTGGCGGCGATGCTTCCCAAGCGCCCGGCTATTTTGTGCCTGTGACCATTCTGGACAATCCACCCGAAGACGCCCGCATTGTGCAAGAAGAGCAATTTGGCCCGATTTTGCCATTGATGAAGTTCTCCGATCTGGACACGGTGATCGGCCGCGCCAATGCAAGCGAATATGGCCTCGGTGCCTCTGTCTGGTCGACCGATATTGAGCGGGCAGAAGAGATTGCAAGCCAGTTGCAGGCGGGCACGATCTGGATCAATGAGAGCCAGCACCTGTCTCCACATGCAGCCTTTGGTGGTAAGAAGCAGTCGGGTATCGGTGTCGAAGGCGGGCTCGATGGCCTCTTGGAGTTTACCAGCGCGAAAACCATTTTCACACGGTTCAAACCGGCTGAAATTGCTTGAGCACTCGGGGAAGGGGGGGCAGCCGGCAGATGTCATCCGTCTTACCGATTGATTTTGAAGAATTGAGAAGGAATGAACTATGAATGATTTGGATTTTTCGGGAAAGCGGGTGCTGGTGGTCGGCGGCTCGAGCGGGATCGGGAATGGGATCGCGCACGGGTTTCGCGTCCGCGGGGCTGAGGTACATGTTTGGGGTACGCGCGCCTCGGCGGGCGATTACTCGGCTGAGGAAGGCTCTGATCTGGAAGGCCTGCATTACGCCAAGGTCAATGTCGCTGATTTTGACGAGCTGAACGCATACGAACCACCCTTCGACAGTTTGGATGTGCTCGTTCAGTCGCAGGGTTTTGTCCGGTACAAACAGGCCGAATATGCCAAGCCCGGCTGGGATGACGTGATGGACATCAACATCAACTCAGTCATGCACGCGGCGACCAAATTCAAACCAATGCTCAGCGCCGCAAAAGGCTCTATTGTGATCGTCAGTTCGATCTCTGGCTTGAAGGCAAACATCGGCAACCCCGCTTATGCCGCCTCCAAAGCTGCGGCCATCAGCCTGACAAAAACGCTCGGTCAGGCTTGGGCACGGGATGGGATCAGAGTGAACGGATTGGCTCCGGGATTGGTGCCGACAAAACTGACGGCCGTGACCACTCAGAACGAGCAGCGGGCGGAAGCCTCCTTGCGTTCGATCCCGGTCCGCCGCATGGGCACGCCAGAAGATATGGCTGGTGCTGCCATGTTCCTTGCCTCGCCCCTTGCCTCCTATGTGCAGGGCCACACCCTCGTCGCAGATGGCGGACTCTCCCTTTAACGACCAGCCCAACAGATAAAATCCAGGACACTCAAATTATGCTCTTTGAATATAGTGAGAAAACGCAAACCCTGATCGACAGACTGCAAGCCTTTGTCGATGCGAATATTCTTCCCGTAGATGACGAGATCCACGCATGGAACAAGGATCCGGCCAATCTCTGGACGCCTTGGCCGGGCCTCGAACCGCTCAAAGAAAAAGCCAGATCGGCTGGCCTATGGAACCTGTTCCTGCCAGAGGAATATGGCGACTACAGCCCCGGCCTGACAAATCTCGAATATGCGCCCCTCGCAGAGATTATGGGCCGCAATGGCTGGTGTTCGGAGGTCTTTAATTGCTCCGCACCAGACACGGGCAATATGGAAGTCTTCGCCAAATTCGGCACAGACGCCCAGAAAGAGGAGTGGCTCGTGCCTCTGCTCGCGGGCGAAATACGCTCGGTCTATATGATGACCGAACCTGATCATGCCTGCTCGGACGCGACGAATGTCCGTACTGAAATTCGCAAGGACGGCGATGATTACGTCATCAATGGCAAGAAATGGTGGATTTCGGGCATTATGGATCCGCGCTGCAAAGTTCTGCTGATGATGGGGCGGACCAATCCGGAAAACCCTCGCCATACGCAGCAATCAACCGTGATCATTCCTCGCGATACGCTCGGCATCGAAGTAGTTCGTGCGCAGACGGTATTTGGCGACGTCCATTCTCCGGGCGGGCATTGCGAAGTACATTTGACCGATGTTCGCATTCCCAAAGAGAACATCATTCTTGGCGAAGGGCGGGGCTTTGAAATCGCGCAAGGACGCCTCGGGCCGGGCCGCATTCATCACTGCATGCGCTCTATCGGATCGGCTCAGCTCGCGCTCGAATTGATGTGTCAGCGCGTGACAGAGCGCAAGACCTTTGGCCGGATGCTATCGGATCGCTCGAGCATCCGGATGGAAATTGCCAAGAGCTATTGCGACATCGAGCAGGCCCGTTTGCTCACTTTGAAAGCGGCGGATGCGATTGATCGTGTCGGCGCCAAGAACGCTAAGGATCTGATCGCCGCAATCAAAGTGGTGGCTCCGCAAATGGCGCAAACCGTGGCCGACCGCGCGATCCAGATCTTCGGCGGCATGGGGGTGAGCGATGATGTGCCCCTGGCAAATATTCTGGCCACGCAGCGCTTCATTCGTCTCGCAGATGGCCCTGACGAAGTCCACGCCTCCCAGCTCGGCAAGTTCAAGATCGGGCAATATGCGAAGGCCGGCGCTGGCTGGAATGACGTGCCGACCGATTAGGCCAAGAGGAAACGGTTGGGCGCTGGATGTAAATCAGAAGAGAGAGTGAAAACCGGGGGATGGCAAAGTTATTACCCAGCTAGATGGACAGCAATCATAGGAAATCTATGATCGTAATTCTGTTTCGCACACCGACATCTCGCTTCCTCTGGCCTCTATGGTTGCTCGAAGAAATTGCAGGATCGCCCCGCTTGGAAAAAAGTCGTTGCGATCGAATAGGCTGACTGCCTCGGCGTTGGAGCTTGCAGAACGCCCCGAACCAGATGGCCGGGGCGCTTTTGTCTATACCGCTATCTGCACAAATCTTGCAGTTAGAATTCGATATCCAATCCGACGGTGAGGATCGCTCCGCGCGGGTCATGCACGCGGCTGTCAAATCCGCCATTTGTGTTCACGCTCGGTGGACGCGCGCCGAACGCATTGCGCACACCAACCGTAAAACGCGCAGCCTGTTCGCGATTGATGAACTCGTTCAGGCTGACCCCATACTGGACATCAAGCCGGAAATCCTCATC
>CALLCD010000161.1 GCA_938049795.1 uncultured Hyphomonadaceae bacterium
AGGTCTTTGGTCAGGCCGATATGCCAGTCGCAATTGGTAAAGCGCTCGCGTTTGTAATAGCCGCCATACCAGCCAATGGAACGGGCGCGATAGGCGGCGGGCGCAAACTGTCCGGCGCGGCCCATCCAGTATTCGATCACATCGGGCTGGAAGCGGACAATCGCGTCGTTTATTTTGCGGCGGGTGGGAAACGGCCAGCGCAGATTGAAGCTGCATGTGCCATAGCCGATGCCGGCGCTCGCGAACATGTCGAGCCGGAACTGGTTGTTTGGCCGCGTGATCACATATTGTTCAAGACCCGCCCCCGCCAAAGCGCAGACCGATTCGAGCATAATGTTCTCTGCCCCGCCCTCGGGCGCACCAGCCATGACATGCATTACGCGCATACAAACCCACTCCTGAATAGTTCCTATTAACCACTAGCCCCAGCTTGCACCAATAGCAAAGGAGGCTTGGCAAGTGGCTCTGGCTCGCCTAGTAGGCTCTAAGAGTTTTTAGGATCACATCATGACCAGCTATCGCCTGTTCGGCACCGAGACATCGCCATATTCTCTGAAGGTGCGGTCTTTCCTGCGCTATAAGAATGCCGACTTTGACTGGGTGTTGCGGTCTGTGGCCACCGAGGAAGAGTTTAACCGGCATGCAGTGCTGCCCACTGTGCCGCTTCTGATCGGGCCAGATGGCAAGGCGAGCCAGGATTCGACCAATATGTTGGCAACGCTGGAGAAAAAACATACCGCGCCCTCGGCTGTGCCTGAAGATCCGGCCTGCCACGCGATTGCATTGCTGCTGGAAGACTATGCCGATGAGTGGCTGAACAAGGCGATGTTCTATCATCGCTGGTCGCAAAGCCCTGACCGCGAGGCGGCGGCGATCCGCGTGCTGGAGCAGCTTTTATCGGGCAAACAACCGGCCAAACGGCGCGAGGCGAAAACGTCGGTGATTGACCGGATGACCGAAAAACTCGCCATTGTTGGCGCAACGCCGGAAAACGCGCCGGTGATTACCGCGTCTTTCCAGCGCTTTATTTCTCTGTTCGAGACGCATTTGGAAAAGCATTTGTTTATTTTCGGCGGGCGGCCCTGCTCGGCTGATTTTGCGCTGGCAGGGCAATTGCAGCAAATGCTGAGCGATCCGACCGCAGGCGACTGGCTGCGCGAGCGGGCGCCTTTCGTGGTGGCATGGTGCGAATTTATGGAAACGCCGACCCCGGGCGCGCCATTTGCGAGCCTTGAAGAGGTCAGCGAAACCCTGTTGCCGCTGATCCGTGATGAAGTGGCGAAGACGTACCTGCCTTGGGCGAAGGCCAATTCGGACGCGATTACGGGCCGGAAAAAAGAAGTGACGGTGGAGCTGGACGACGGTGTGTTTGCGCAAGCGACCCAGCGCTATGCAGCCAAATCCTATCGCGTGGTGAAGAAAGCGCTTGAGAAACTGTCAGACGCCGAGGGGCTCGACGGATTTCTGGACAGCGCGGGCGCGAAAGCGTTTCTTTAGAGCAAGTTGCTCCTGAGCTAGCGCGCCTCACTCCGGCGTATCATCAGGCGCACCAAACAAGTCGAGCTGGTTCGGGTCGGGCTTTCGTGCGGCCTGCGCGGAAATAGAGATCACCGGCGCGGCATTAAGGACTGGATCATCATTTTGGGCTAACACATTGAAAACATAATTTATCTCGAGGGGAGAGGCATTATGGAAGCGGTGTTTGAATATGCGATCAAACTGTTCGCATGGATTTTTAATGGCGGCTTGTTCTGGGTCGGTCTGGTGGGATTGGTTTTCGGCGGGATTGGCCTGTTCGCCACGGGCATCAGCGCAGCCTATCTGATTTTGGGCAAGCGGGTCACTCTCAAAGTGATCGCATTGCATGAAGAAGCCCGCAGAATCGACGATGATGATGACGCGGCACAGATCGCCAAGAAGAAGGCCAAACCTCTCATCCGCGCCGAGTTCGAAGTCGTTGACGGTCCGCACAAAGGCATCACGAAAAAGAGCAGTTCAGGTAGCACGGACTCGAAATACGCGCTCGGTGACGTCATGAAGGGCTATTATATACCCCACAAATGGGGCGACGACATTATGAGTGCAAAAGAAGTGGGGGGCGGTTTCAAGTTTGGTTTCTGGATGATCGCCTTCGCGGTTGGATTCGTGCTCATGCTCAATGGCATGTTCATATCCACGGACGTTTAATGTTCCTCTTCTGAGAGACCAAACAAGTCAAGCTGGTTCGGGTCGGGCTTTTTCCGTCTACGGCGCTTTTTCGTGCGGCCAGCGCGGAAGTAGAGATCATCGGTGTGGTCCGGTTCTGGCTCCGGCTTTGGCGCGGGCGGAGCTTCCGGTTCAGGCGCTGTGTCGGAGATAAGTTTCCAATAGGTCACTGCCAGCACCACTGCGCCTTGAGCATTTTCATAGCGCTGGACAAAACCCGCACTGACACCGGCATCCGCCTGCGCTTCAAGATCGGCAAACGCGTCCGGCGCAAGGGTCAGCCATTCGGTTTCAAGGCGCTTGATATGATGCTCCCCGGACGGACAAAGCCGCACCGCATCCGCTTTGCTGCGCGCGGCGAGATCCGGGGCGGCAAGGGCGGCGCGGGCGTCAGGGGCGAGCGGATAGAGATGGCTCATAGCAGGTCAGCCGGATGGTCTGTAGGCAGATTGATGGGGGCCTCACCACCATGAAGCTGGACATGCATCAAGCGGCGCGTGGCAAGGCGGGCAAAGCGCAAGGTC
>CALLCD010000162.1 GCA_938049795.1 uncultured Hyphomonadaceae bacterium
ACCGGCAAGAGCGATGGCAGGATCATTTCCTTGATCGCCGCTTGGGTCAGAATGTCCACAGCGCGGCCATAATCAGGCTTGGTCTCGCCCTTCATAATGCCCGGCATTTCGCGGAACTGACGCCGCACTTCCTCGACAACCGATTGCGCCGCACGGCCAACCGCCATCATCGACATGCCGCCAAACAGGTTCGGCAACAGACCGCCAAACAGGAGGCCCACCACGACGTAAGGGTTGGACAGCTCGAAATTCACCGCAAGATCCTTCAGCACACTGCCCTCCGCCGCATTGATCGCGAAGTATTTCAGATCCTCGGTGTAGGCGGCAAACAGAACCAATGCGCCGAGCCCCGCCGAGCCGATGGCATAGCCCTTGGTCACAGCCTTGGTCGTGTTGCCCACCGCGTCGAGCATATCGGTCGTATCGCGCACTTCAGATGGCAGCTCGGCCATCTCCGCAATTCCGCCCGCATTGTCGGTCACCGGACCAAATGCGTCGAGCGCAATGATCATGCCCGCCAGCGCCAGCATGGTCGTCGTCGCAATCGCAATCCCGAACAGGCCTGCCAGATTATATGTCAGGATAATGCCCGCAATAATCGTCAGCGCCGGAAGCGCCGTTGATTCCAGACTGACCGCGAGCCCCTGAATAACGTTCGTGCCATGACCAGACGCAGACGCTTGGGCCACCGACCGCACGGGACGATAATTCGTGCCCGTATAATATTCGGTGATCACAACAATCAATCCGGTCACGCCGAGACCCGCAAATCCGCAATAGAACAGATCCATGCCCGTCACTTCGCCGGTAATACCAATCGCCTGCGCTGCGCCTTCGAGCACACCAAAGCCGTTTGGCAGAAGCGTATTGATCACGAGCGCCAGCCCGCCAAGCGACAGAACACCCGTCGCAATCAAGCCCTTATAAAGCGCGCCCATGACATTGCTCGAGCCTTTGCCCAGCCGGACGAAAAACGTGCCGATGATCGAGGTGAAGATACACACCGCGCAAATCGCCAATGGCAGAAGCATCATCTCGGACAGATAGGCCATACCGCCAAAATAGATCGCCGTCAGAACCATTGTGGCCACAACCGTCACCGCATAGGTCTCGAACAGATCCGCTGCCATGCCCGCGCAATCGCCGACATTATCGCCAACATTGTCCGCAATCGTCGCTGCATTGCGTGGATCATCCTCGGGGATGCCCGCTTCGACCTTGCCGACCATATCGCCGCCAACGTCCGCACCTTTGGTGAAGATGCCGCCGCCAAGCCGCGCGAAAATCGAGATCAGCGATGCCCCAAACCCAAGCGCCACAAGCGCATCAATCACGCCGCGACTGTTTGGGGCCAACTCCATCGGCCCGATCAGGAACCCATAATAGCCAACAAGGCCAAGCAGCGCCAAGCCAACCACCAGCATGCCCGTCACCGCGCCCGATTTGAACGCCACGTCCAGTCCCGCGCCAAGGCTTTGCCGCGAGGCTTCGGTCGTGCGCACATTCGCCCGCACCGAGACCAGCATGCCAATGTATCCGGCCACGCCAGACAAAACGGCCCCGATCAGAAACCCGACCGCAACCCTCCAGCCAAAGGCCGGCACAAAGAACGCCGCGATGAAAACAGGAAGCCCAACCATCGCAATGGTCCGGTATTGGCGGCTGAGATATGCATTCGCCCCCTCCTGAATCGCGCGGGCAATTTCGCCCATTCTCTTGTCACCCGAAGGTGAGGCCATAATCGAGCGGATCGCCCACAGACCATAAAGCAGCGAGAACACGCCCGCCAAAACTGCAATTAAAAACCAATTCATGGGTTTCCCTTTTCTCCCTAGTGCGACCCTCTTCCCGCACGACATGATTGCCGCATCTCGGTCCGCATCCAATGTTTCTAGTTACCAAACCGTAATCTACGCGCAAGGGCGCTCGCCCAATTGGCGAAGCTCAATTGCGCCCATTCATGCCCAAAACCCTCTATGTAAGGTTAACGAGCGCTTACCAGCCGCGCCATAAGCCCCGCCTTTGCGCGCCGCAGATCATGAATGTTCAAAGCCCGTCGTCTCTGGCAAGGGCACAGGCTCGCCATGCCAGAACAATCGCAGTCCCGCCTCCGCGTCCACCTGCCCGACCACCCGCACGCTCCGCCCCGCCGCCTCAATCGCCCTTGTTGCCGAGCCCGGCGCCGTGAACAAGCACTGATAGTCGTCCCCGCCCACACACGCAGCGAGCACCTCGCCAAGCGTCGCTTCAGCCGCCCCGGCGCGATAGACACCCACTTGGTCGAGCGCAAGGTTCCCCCCGCATCCGCCCGCCGCAAGCAATTTCTGCAAATCTGCCAGCACCCCATCAGACACATCCATGCTCGCGGTTGCATGGGCGGCAATCACATCAGCCATCTCCAAATCCGGAATGACAGGCACCTGATAAATCGCGCTCGCCTCAGACACGTCTCCCGCCCGCCGGTCAGCCAGCCCCAAAGCGCTCGCGCCTATCTTCTCGCCGGTCAGCCAGATTTCATCGCCCACTCGCGCCCCCGACCGCCGGATCGGCGCGCGCGCGGTCGCCGCAATGCCGGTCATGGTCAGCGACAAGAACACCCCATCAGGGCTCGCCACCGTATCCCCGCCAATCAGCGAAACACCCCAAACGCCAAGCTCCTCGCCAAACGCCTTCGCAAATGCCGCAAGTTCGGCCTCCTCGCGCGCCTTCGGCCAGCCCAGCGTCAGCAAAGCCTCGTCAGGCCGCGCGCCCTTGGCAATCAAATCAGACACATTCACCCGAACCAGCTTACGCGCCACCGTGTCAATTGGGTCATCGCCTAAGAAATGAACGCCCTCGACCAGCGCATCGACCGTCACAATCGACGCCTTGCCGGAAACTTCCGCCACATCATCCACCAGCCCCGCCGCCCCGGCACGGGTCGCCAGCGGCGCAAAATACTTAGCAATCCAGTCAAATTCAGCCATAGCCCATCCAACAAGGCTTACCCAGCCCAGCGCCGTCAACCGCCAGCGCGCATCTCTTTTGCGATATTATCAAGCACCGCATTGATAAAGCGCGGCTCCTCGCCATCAAAAAACGCATGCGCGACCGAGACATATTCGTCGAGCACAATCGCAACGCTAAGCTCTTGATGCGCGATCAGTTCCGCCGTCGCGCCGCGCAAAATCGCCCGCGTCGTCGCGTCCAGCCGCGTAATCTTCCAGTTCTTGGAAAGCTTTGCGGCAATCGCCCTGTCAATCTCGGCTTGGTTCTCAACCGCCGCTTCGATTATTGATTTGAAGATATCGGGATCAGCCTCTTCCACCGGCTCGCCATCGGGGCCCGCGCCCAGCCGGTCATCACAAAACTCACGCACCACAGAGCGCGCACTTTGCCCCGTCGCTTCCATTTGATAGAGCGCCTGAACCGCCGCCAGTCGCGCGCCCGCACGCCTTGCCCGCACCACCTCGAATGGCAGCTTCTGTTCGGTCATCGGACGAATTTCCGTCGCAGTTTGATCATGGCAAGGCAGGCTTCAGCCGCGTCCCGTCCCTTATTCTTGCGCTTGCGGTCCGCTCGCGCCAGAGCCTGCTCTTCATTCTCGACCGTCAAAATGCCATTGCCGATGGCCAGCCGCCGGTCCACGGTCAGCCACATCAGACCGCGCGCGCTCTCCCCGCAGACATAATCATAATGCGAGGTCTCGCCGCGAATAACGCAGCCGAGCGCGATAAAGCCGTCATATTTAGCGCTGTCCGCCGCCATTGTGATCACGCCGGGCAGCTCGAGCGCACCGGGCACTTCTATCGTCTCGACCACAGCTTCCGCCTCGGTCAGCGCTTCGCCTGCGCCCGCTTCAAGCTCCAGCGTTATGTGTTCGTAATAGCGCGAAGTCGCGATTAAGACGCGTGGCTTATTCATCATGAACTCTTTTCTTTCTTGAACGGTCGCCACCCCTCTATGCTCAAACCGTATCCGTCAAGCCCGACCAGCCGTGTCGGCGGTGTATCAGAGAGGAAAATCAGTTTGCGCACACCAAGGTCGCGCAGGATTTGCGCGCCAATGCCATATTCGCGCAGAGGCGTCGTCGTGTCCGGTGCGTCGGCGGTTTTCGCCCCCAGCCGCGAGGCCAGCACATCCGGCGTCATCGAATAGACGAACACAATCACGCCCGGTCCATCATGGCCGGCAATCTCTTCCATCGCCGCGCGCACCATGCCTTCGCGCGGGCCGCGTTGGGCCAACACATCGGTCATCAGATCCATCCGGTGCACCCTGACCAGCGTCTCGCTATCGGGCGCAATCTCGCCCTTGACCAGCGCCACATGTTCGGTGCCATCGAGCCCATTGCGAAACACCACCGTCCGGAACCCATCCGCATAAGCGCTGTCGAGCGGCGCTTCGACACGGCGCTCCAGAAAGCGGTCATTCTCGCGTCGCCACGCAATCAGATCGGCAATCGTGCCAATTTTCAGATTGTGCAATTGCGCAAACGCGACGAGGTCCGGCATCCGCGCCATCGTCCCGTCATCATTCATGATCTCGCAAATCACGCCCGCCGGATAGAGCCCCGCCATGCGCGAAATATCGACCGCCGCTTCAGTATGCCCCGCGCGGACCAGTGTGCCGCCATCTTTGGCCACCAGCGGAAAAATATGCCCGGGCGAGACAATGTCATTATGGTCAAGCTGCGGATCAATCGCCACTTGCACCGTCTTGGCCCTGTCATGCGCCGAAATACCCGTCGTCACCCCTTCAGCCGCTTCAATCGAGACGGTGAACGCGGTGCCCATGCTTTCGCGATTATCTTTCGTCATCATGTCGAGATTAAGCGCCCGCGCCCGCTCGCCCGTCATTGCCAGACAGACCAGCCCACGCGCATAACGCACCATGAAATTGATCGCTTCCGGCGTTGCAAATTGCGCCGGCACAATAATGTCGCCCTCATTCTCGCGGTCTTCGGCATCGACAAGGATATACATCTTGCCATTGCGCGCATCCTCGATCACTTCATCAATCGTCGAAATCGCGCTTGAAAAATCTTCAGCCATCATCGTTATCCTTCGGCGCGTCGGCCCCAATCATGCGAGCGACGTAGCGCGCCAGCATATCAATCTCAAGGTTTACCCGCGCCCCTGCGCGCAAATCACCCAGGGTCGTCACCTGCCATGTGTGCGGGATCACCGCCACGGCAAAGTCGCCGCTCTCCAGCGCCTCGGCCACGGTCAGCGACACGCCATTGATCGCCGCCGAGCCCTTGGTTGCAAAATACCGTGCAATCTCGGCAGGCGGACGGATCGTCACGCGGAAGCTCTGTCCCTCCGGCTCGACCGAAACCACCTCGCCAACCCCATCAACATGACCAAACACAAAATGCCCGCCAAGCTCGTCGCCCAGCTTCAGGCTCTGCTCGAGATTTGTCCGTGTGCCGACCTGCCAGTCCCCGAGCACCGTCTTCTCCAGCGTTTCGGGCACCGCTTCGACCGCCCACCATGACCGGCCCTCGCCCGCCTCGCCAAAGTCCACCACCGTCAGACAGACCCCCGAATGCATCACCGACGCGCCCATCTCTATGGCGGCGACAGGATACCCGCCCTCGACCTCGAACCGGGTCAGCCCATTGCGATGTTCGGCTTTGCGGATGGTGCCAATATCGGTGACCAGACCTGTAAACATATCAAGCGCCTTTCCGCCTCGTCCGAGCGAGATTTTGGTGTCCATTAGCGGCTGACATATCATGCAGGCCGGACTACATCAATCGTGTATCAATTTTGAGCCGTGCGCTATTTGACGCGGGCATATGTCTCGAGCACATCCTCATCAATCCGCTCGGTGGCCGTCATACTCCAGCGCGATGCCTGATCCATTTGCGACAGACCCAAAGCGCCGAGCGCCGGTATCGCGTCGCCCCCGATCAGCAAAGGTGCGCGGAACCATTCAATCCGGTCGACCAGCCCCGCCCGTACAAAAGACGCCGCGAGCTTCCCCCCGCCCTCAAGGAACAATCGGCCAAGCCCCTCCACCGCGCAGCGTCTGACAAAATACTCAAGATCCACCCCGCCCGTATCGCTGATACCGCAGGGCCACAGCTCCGCCCCCGCTTCGCGCAAAGGTCCGGACTTTTCCACATCGGTCGCAATGATCACCCGCCCGAGACTGACCGACTGCACCAGCCGTCCGCCGACCGGCGTGCGCGCCCGCGAGTCGATCACAATCCGCGCAGGTTGGTGCTCAGGCAGCGGCACCGTGCGCGCGGTCAGCAAAGGATCATCAGCCAGCGCCGTCCCGATCCCGACAATCACCGCGTCATGTCCGGCACGCATCTCGTGGACCCGTGCGCGCGAACGGGCACAGGTGATCCACTGGCTCGTGCCATCTTTCAGCGCGATCCGTCCATCCAGAGACGTTGCAATTTTCAGCGTAACCGACACAGCCCCCGACATCGCGTTACGGCTCGTCTTTCAGCGCGTTCTGCTCGATAAAGCGCGCAAAATCGCCCGGGTCGCCAAAGTCCTTATAGACGCTGGCATAACGCACATAGCCCACCGGATCGACCGCTTTGAGCGCCTCCATCACCAGTTCGCCAATCTGGCCCGAACTGATCTCGGCCTCGCCGCCGCTTTCAACCTGCCGGACAATCCCTGAGACCATCTGGTCGATCAGCTCATCTGAGACAGGCCGTTTGCGCAAAGCCAGCGTGACCGATTTGACGATTTTTTCCCGATCAAAAAAGCCCCGCTTCCCGTCGCGCTTGACCACCGTAATGTCGCGCAACTGGACCCGTTCAAAGGTCGTAAACCGGCCGCCACATTTGTTACAGCTCCGCCGACGCCGCACGGCGCTGTGTTCCTCAGCCGGTCGCGAATCCTTGACCGCCGTATCTTCCGCAGCACAGAACGGGCATCGCATCGGCTAGCTCCCAAGGCCCTGATAGATCGGGAAGCGTGCCGTCAGCGCCTTAACTTCGCTGCGCACTTTGTTTTCCGTCTCGCTTGTGTCCCCCCCTGCGGCCAGCGCATCGACAATGGTTACAATCCACTTGCCGATCTGGGTGAACTCCGCCTCGCCAAAGCCGCGCGTTGTGCCCGCCGGCGCGCCAACCCGAATGCCGCTGGTCACGGTCGGCTTCTCCGGATCAAACGGCACGCCATTTTTGTTGCACGTGATAAAGGCCCGCTCCAGCGCCTCTTCGGCTGCATTACCTTTGACGCCTTTGGGCCGCAAATCAATCAGCGCCAGATGCGTGTCCGTGCCGCCCGACACCACGTCGAGGCCGCCCGCTTTGACGGCCGCTGCGAGCGCCTGCGCATTTTTGATCACCTGCCCCGTATAGGCTTTGTAATCCTCGCTCAGCGCCTCGCCAAACGCCACCGCCTTGCCCGCAATCACATGCATGAGCGGGCCGCCCTGAATGCCGGGGAACACGGCCGAGTTGACCTTTTTGGCTATCTTTTCGTCATTGGTCAGCACCATGCCGCCGCGTGGGCCGCGCAGTGTCTTGTGCGTCGTCGTCGTCGCCACATGCGCATGATCGAGCGGATTTGGGTGATGCCCGCCTGCAACAAGTCCGGAAAAATGGGCCATATCCACGAGGAAATATGCGCCCACTTCGTCGGCAATCGCGCGAAACTTCGCAAAGTCGATCTGGCGCGGATAGGCCGACCCGCCGGCAATGATCATTTGCGGTTTGTGCTCGCGCGCGAGCGTCGCCACTTCGTCAAAATCAATCAGATCATCCTCGCGCCGCACCCCATATTGCACCGCATTAAACCATTTGCCCGACTGGTTCGGTCTTGCGCCGTGGGTCAGGTGCCCGCCCGCATCAAGGCTCATGCCAAGGATCGTATCGCCCGGCTTGATCAGCGCCTGGAACACGGCCTGATTGGCCTGACTGCCCGAATTGGGCTGCACATTTGCAAAGCCGCAATGAAACAAGGCCTTCGCCCGATCAATCGCCAAAGTCTCGACCACATCGACATGTTCGCAGCCGCCATAATAGCGCCGCCCGGCATAACCTTCGGCATATTTGTTCGTCAGCACCGTCCCTTGCGCTTCCAGCACGGCTTGGGAGACAATATTCTCCGACGCGATCAGTTCGATCTGTTCTTGCTGACGGGTTTGCTCGTCCTCGATTGCCGCGAAAACGGCACCATCGCGTTGCGACAATGGCGT
The DNA here is from genome assembly GCA_938049795.1 of uncultured Hyphomonadaceae bacterium. GTDB lineage: Bacteria > Pseudomonadota > Alphaproteobacteria > Caulobacterales > Hyphomonadaceae > CALLCD01. The sequence continues at coordinate 8,155 of CALLCD010000162.1, forward strand.
GCCGAAAAATGCTGTCGGAGCCAAGTCCTGTGGGGGCGCTGAGTCAGCCATAACTGTGTCCTCTAATAGAATGTCGAGTCGGGGAATATGCTTCAGTGTGATGTACGTCCAGCCCTTGCGCGTAGCAAGAGATAAACCAAGCTTGGACTGGACAATTTGCCGCCAATCTGGTCAACATGAACAGAACATTAATACTGACTCGGCAGAACCATTCCTAGGTAATCACTCTCCCATTCACTCAGGATACTTGTATTATGACCACTGAAATTAACAAGACTGAAGACTTTCCGAACATATTGGAGATGACGACATCAATCGTATCCGCCTTCCTCTCCAATAATGCCGTCCAAGCCAACCATATTCCTGACATCATCAACAATGTACACACCGCTTTGACCGGCGTCAGTGCCCCGAAACCTTATGACCGAGCAAGGCAGGACCCGGCTGTGCCGATTGGTAAGTCCATCACCAAGGACTATCTCGTCTGTCTTGAAGATGGCCGGAAGCTGAAAATGCTCAAAAGACATTTGCGCTCGAAGTACCAACTCACCCCCGAAGAATACCGCGCGCGCTGGGATCTGCCCGCCGACTATCCGATGGTTGCGCCCAATTATGCCAAGCGCCGGTCTGAATTTGCCAAGGAAATTGGTTTGGGTCGCAAGAAAAAAGCCAGCTAAACCCTCAGCTTAAGCGGCAACTTCCATACCCAGTTGCTTCCAGATGGCAAGCAGGGCCGCAACCAGATCATCCATCATCTCTTCGGAATGGACCGGGCTCGGCGTGAACCGCAACCGTTCGGTCCCTTTCGGCACGGTCGGATAATTGATCGGCTGGACATAGATGCCAAAGTCAAACAGCAACGTGTCCGACAATGCCTTGCACCGTTCCGGATCGCCGATCAGCAAGGGCACGATATGGCTCTCGCTTGGCATGACGGGCAAACCGGCCGCTTTCATTTTCTGTTTCAGCAACGCCGCTTTCGCCTGATGGGTCTGGCGCAAGCGGACGCCTTCTTCGCTGCGCAGCTTGCTGACACTTGCTAGCGCGCCTGCGGCCATCACCGGACAGGTCGAGGTCGTAAAGATAAAGCCCGACGCCATTGAGCGGATCGCATCAATCATGGTGACATCGCCGGCAATATAACCGCCCATCACGCCATAGGCTTTGGCCAGCGTACCTTCGATAATATCAACCCGGCCCATCACATTGTCGCGCTGGGCCACGCCTGCGCCCTCATGCCCGTACATGCCAACCGCATGCACTTCGTCGAGATAGGTGATCGCGTCAAACTCGTCGGCCAGATCGCAAATCTCGCTG
>CALLCD010000163.1 GCA_938049795.1 uncultured Hyphomonadaceae bacterium
ATTTAAGTCCGTTTGGGACACCCGCACCAATCAGGCAGAGCAAACCAAGCAAGCCCTCGCAAAAGAGATCAAAACGATTGAGCGTAAACTTGAAGGATTGCTCGACAGGCTCGTTGAGGCTGAGTCGAATATCGTCGCCAAAGCCTTTGAAAACCGCGTAGCAAAACTGGAGGAGGAAAAGCTGATCTTGGAAGAAAAACTGGCCACGTGCGGCAAAACCAGAGCCCCCTTTGCTGAAATGTTCGAACTCGCTAGCTCATTTTTGAAAAACCCTTATTCATTATGGTGTTCCGAGCGCCTAGAGGACAAAAACGCCGTTCTCAAACTCGTCTTTGGAGGCAAAATCCCATATGCCAAAAATGAGGGGTTTCGAACACCAAAAACTACGTTACCTTTCAGAGTGTTAGGTCAGTTTTCAGGTGCTGAAAGTTTGATGGTGCCCAGAAGAGGACTCGAACCTCCACGTCCATAAGGACACTACGACCTGAACGTAGCGCGTCTACCAATTCCGCCATCTGGGCACGGGGTAGAGAGGGAATTGGGATACTTGTGTCCGGGGGAAAGGTCAACGATAGGTTTTGGCTAATTATACAGTGGTGGCGACAAAACCTGTTCATGGGCGGCAATTCCTGACACATTTGGGTTATGTATCGCTTGGCCCTTGCCTTTTGTCAGTTTTTTTGCGTCGCGACTTCGGCCGCGTGGGCGGAGACGGCTCATGTGGCGGTGGCAGCGAATTTCAGGCCGGCTATGGAGACACTGGAGGTCGCGTTTGAACGCGAGAGCGGGCATGATTTGCAAGTATCCTATGGCGCAACGGGGCAGTTTTTCGCACAAATACAACACGGTGCGCCCTATGCTGTGTTTCTGGCGGCGGATGCGGAGCGCCCTCACCTTCTGGCCGAGATGCAAACAAATAGGATTGAAGCGCGGACCTATGCCATCGGTCAGCTTGCCCTTTGGTCGCCCCACACTGAGGCACTTGCAGCCGACGCCTTGCGCGGGTCCGGCTTGAGATTTGTGGCCGTGGCCAATGCGGAGCTTGCCCCCTATGGCGCGGCGGCGGAAGCGGTTATCGCGGCGCTTGAGCTTGAGGAGGCGCTAGCCGGCAAGCTTGTGCGCGGGAGCAATGTTGCTCAGGCTTTTGTCTTTGTTCAGACGGGGAATGCCGAACTGGGCTTTGTCGCCTTGTCGCAGATCCTGTCACTGCCAGAGGGCAAACGGGGAGCGTATTGGTTGCCGCCGCCGGAGCTTTATCCAACAATCCGTCAGGACGCAGTGCTGCTTGATCATGGACATGGCAATGAGGCGGCCGTTGCGTTTTTTCAGTTTCTTTTCAGCGATCAAGCGCGCAGCATTATTGAAAATGCGGGTTACGAATTGCCATGAGTGCACCCGATTTTGCGGCCCTTATCCTCACCCTGAAACTGGCGCTTACGGCGACGGCCATCCTGCTTCTTGTGGGAACGCCTCTGGCCTGGTGGCTGGCGCGAACGCGGGCACGCCTCAAGCCTGTTGCCGAAGCGATTGTGGCGCTGCCGCTGGTCTTGCCGCCGACAGTTTTGGGATTTTACCTGCTCATCCTGCTCAATCCGCAATCCGCGATTGGCAGCTTCTGGTTAAGCGTGACGGGGGAGACGCTGACCTTCTCTTTTTCGGGACTTGTACTCGCTTCTGTGTTGTATTCATTGCCATTTATGGTGCAGCCCTTGCAATCTGCGTTCGAGACAATTGCCCGAAAACCGATGGAACTTGCCGCAAGCCTTGGGGCCTCGCCCTGGGACGCATTTGTCAGCGTGGCGGTACCGGCCTCGGCGCGGGGGTTTGTGACGGCAATTGTGCTGACCTTTGCGCATACGCTGGGCGAGTTCGGGATTGTGCTGATGGTCGGCGGGAACATCCCTGACCGGACACGGGTGATCTCGATTGCGGTTTATGAAAATGTCGAACGGCTGGATTATGCACAGGCGCATAGCCTGTCGCTGGTGTTGCTGGCCTTGTCATTTAGTGTGTTGTTATTCGTATATATTTTTAATCGGCGGTTCCCTGTGCATGTCGGATAGCGGGCTTCATATCGACATCAAGGCGCGGTTTGGCGCGCTTGAGCTTGACCTGTCTGAGCGGTGGGAATCCAGCGGCGTGACGGCTTTGTTCGGGCCGAGCGGGAGCGGGAAGACGAGTATCTTGCGGCTGATTGCAGGGTTTGCCAAGCCGGATGCGGGGCGGATTTCCTTTGGTGAGGAGGTCTGGTTTGACCGGAGCGGATCGGTATTTTATCCGCCGCATAAACGGCCAATAGGATTTGTCCATCAGGGCGGACAACTTCTTCCGAAGACAGTCCATAAAAACGTCCATTATGCCGAGGTGCGGTCTGTTAAACGGTCTACTCGCCCCCACCCTCTCCTGTGGGATAGAGACACCCTTATCGAGATGTTCGAGCTTGGCGAATTGCTAGAGCGGACGCCCGATACGCTCTCTGGCGGGGAGCGTCAGCGTGTTGCATTGGCGCAAGCTATTCTCGTCCAGCCAAGAGTCTTGTTGCTCGATGAGCCGCTTTCGGCGCTCGACGGAACATGGAAAGCCCGGCTCCTATCTATCCTCGCCGAACTCGCTGCAGTGCAGAGCCTGCCCATCGTCTATGTGAGTCATGACACGAGCGAAGTGGCGCGCATTGCCAATCATGTCGTGGTGATCCGTGGCGGCGCGGTGGTGGCGAGCGGCGAGCCGGTGGCGATGCTGAACGCGCATGGATTTGGCAGGCATGGGTCTGCGCGATCAGGAACGGTCCTCGCCGGCAAAGTGGCCGCCCATGATACGCAAACCCAGTTGATGAGCATCAGCATCGGGCCGCATCGGGTGAAATTGCCGCTTGATGCAACGCGCCCTGTTGGCTCGGATTTGCGGATGATCATCCATGCCAGCAATGTCGTCCTGTCGACGCAGGCGCCAGTCGGGCTGAGCGTGCAGAATGCGCTGGCGGGGACGATTTTGGCCATTGAGCCGGATGAGGGCACGGCGCTCGCGCATGTGACACTGACGCTCGACGGCACGGACGGGGCGAGCCTTGTGGCCTGTGTGACGCGGGCGGCGGTGGCCGAGCTTGGGCTGGCTGTGGGCCAAGACATCCATGCGCTGATCAAAACGGCGGTTCTGGCGCGCTAAAGCACGTTTGCACAGATGCTTGCTGCGCCCTGCAACTCGGCTTAGGTTCAGCGCATGCGGGATGAGCGTCTTTTTCCTTTATTTGCAGAGCTGGATGCCCTGCCCGGTATTGGGCCGAAGCTTAAGCCGGTTTTGGCAAAGCTTGTGGGCGGGAACACGGTGTGGGACTTGCTGTTGCATTTGCCGGAGCGTTGGCTCGACCGGCGGGTGCGCGCGAGCTTTGAAGACGCTGTGCCCGGAGAAGTCGCAACGGTCGAGGGCGAGGTGCAATCGCATATTGCGCCCAAAGGCGGCACACAGCCCTATCGCGTTAGGCTTGCCGATGAAACGGGCTTTCTGACGCTCGTGTTTTTCCGCGGCGACGGGCGCTGGCTGGGTGGGCAATTGCCGATGAACAAACGCCGGATCGTCTCGGGCCGGATCGAGGAGTTTAATGGCGAGCGGCAAATGGTCCATCCCGACCATATTTGCGATCCCGAGCGAGAAGAACGTCCGCCGCCGGTGGAGCCGATTTACGGGCTGACGGCGGGGCTGAGCAATAAGCGCGTGCATACGGTGATGCAGGCCGCGCTCGACGCTTTGCCGGAGCTTGAGGAGTGGATTGATCCGCATTTGCTGGCAACGCGCAAATGGCCAGGCTTTGCCGAAGCGCTGAGGGCTTTGCATGCGCCAAAAGCGTTTGACGAGCTGGCTTTGTTCAATGCGCGGGCGCGGCTCGCCTATGATGAAGCGCTGGCGCGGGAGATGGCGTTTGCCTTGGCGCGGGCGGCACGTGCGGTGCGCAAAGGCCCCGCGATGGAGACCGATTTCAAGGCGCAGGACAAGCTGGTGACGGGGCTACCGTTTCGCCCGACAGGGGCGCAGATGCGGGCGGTCAAGGAAATCGCCGACGATCTGGCGCGGCCTCATCCGATGCGGCGGATGCTGCAAGGGGATGTTGGCTCGGGCAAGACGCTGGTCGGGGCGCTGGCGGCGGTGCAGGCGATTGAGGCAGGGTATCAGGTGGCGTTTATGGCGCCGACGGAGGTT
>CALLCD010000164.1 GCA_938049795.1 uncultured Hyphomonadaceae bacterium
AGAAACAGAAGCTGCGCGGTGACCATCGCCGCCATCACATCATCCACCATGCCCGGCAGGAACACGATCCGCTCCTTGAGCAGTCTCGAAAAGATGTCATATCTGGAACTGCCACGGCTCGTCATTTCTTCGACGGTTGGCATGAAAAAACTACTGTGTGGGCGATCATCAATCATTTTTTGTCTCGGAAAAGGAGTTGGAACAGGCGACTCAGTGCTGGCAGATATGGCTGACGCATCCATATTTGTCTACGCCTCCCTCATTACAACCCATAACATGACTTTTCTTTAACGCCGGTTCCTGCAATGAAACGCAGGAATAATGCCAATTGTAAGCCAGAGTTCCACTATGCCTGCATCCCCACCCGTATTCATTGTCGGCACTGGTCGGTGCGGCTCGACGCTGATGTCCAATCTGGTCAATCTGCATCCGGACATATTGAGCTTGTCGGAAGTCTTCGTCTCCTTTGCCACCGAAGGCCTCGTGCACCGCAACATGACCGGCGCGCGGTTCTGGAAATTGCTCACCGACGCGTCCCCCGTTCTGCGCAAGGCGATCAATCCAACGCGCAGCCCTGTCGAATTTACCTATGAGTTTACAGATGACAGCCCGTGGACGATGAAAGACCTGCCTGCGAGCCTCTACATGACATTGCCGCATCTGAGCGACGAACCGGACGCGCTCTATCGCGAAATGGAGCCCGTGATCAAAGCGCGCCCCAAAGCCGGCATGGGTGAGCAATACCAGTTCTGGTTCGATTGGCTGACCAAGCGGCATAACAAGTCGATGTGGATCGAGCGTTCGGGCAATTCGATCACTATGGTCAAAGCATTGCACCGGCTGTTTCCGGATGCGAAATTCGTCCACATCCACCGCGATGGCCGCGAGGTGGCGATGTCGATCCGCAATTTCATGCCGCTGCGTGTGTTCTTTCATTCCTGGATCAGATTGCGGCGTGTCGGCATTGACCTGCTCAAAACACCGTTCCGTTATTCTGACAGTTTGATGGTCAATTCCTTCGCGCCCGTAATCTCCGGATTGATGCCGGTCGAATATTTCCTCGAGACGGAACCCAAACCAGAAGAGGCGGGTATGTTCTGGTCCGCAATGATCTCCCAGGGCTTGCGTGATCTCGCGAGTGTCCCAGCTGAGAACATCCACACAATGAGCTATAGCGATCTGGTTGAACGCCCGCGCGACACGATCGAAACTTTCCAGCGCTTTGCCGCCCCTGATCTTGCCAATGCGCAATGGCTGGAACGGGCTGCGAAGCTTCCGCGCAAGGCGCCGCCGAAATGGCAGGACTTGCCCACAGACGAGCTCGCCCGCCTCGAGCGCGCCTGCGCCCCGGCCATGCAGGCGCTTGGCTACAGCTAATTTCGCGTGCAAAAAATGCGAGATACCCCCACGGAAATTGCCGGTTTCACCCCTTGCCCAAGGTTTCGCTGGCTGGTCTAGTGACGTGATCGAATGAGAGGGGCAGACTTATGGCATTTGAAACCGCAGCCGAGGCGATTGCGCATATCAGCGCGTCCGAGCCGCTCTTCTCAGTCGGTGAGGCCGATATTCGCGGTGTTCGTCTCAAAGTGTTCGAGAATGCGCCGCCGCATCTGCGCGCCATTTTGGGGCTTGCGGCGACTGAACATGCAGATGCGGATTTCCTCGTTTTCGGAGACGAGCGCTACAGCTTTGCCGATTTCCATAGCGAGGTGAACCGTCTCGCCCATGTTCTGACGACTGACTATGGCATCAAATCGGGAGACAAGGTCGCGATCTGCATGCGCAATTATCCTGAATATATGACTGCGATGATGGCCATTGTCTCGATTGGTGGTGTGGTTGTGTTCCTCAATAGTTGGTGGACGAGCGAAGAGCTGACTTATGGATTTGAAGACAGCGGCGCACGTCTCGTCTTTGCCGATGGCCCCCGCGCGGACGCGATGACGCCCTTTGCCGCGCGGATCGGGCTTTCGATCATCATGGTGCGCGGAGAGGCGTCCGGTGGCATGCGCGCCTATGCCGATCTGATCGCAAGCGCGCCCGCATCCACCCCGCCGCCAGACACCGGGATCGACACCGACGCCGACTTTGCGGTGATGTATACTTCGGGCTCGACCGGCCATCCCAAAGGCGTGGTCCAGACCCATCGCGGCGCCATTTCAGCCGTTTTAAGCTGGCTGATGAGCGCGCTGATCCGCGAGGCGATGGGCAATGGCGTCACCAAGCCGACCGATGCCAGCGGGGCCGAGGCTCAGCCTGCCATGTTGCTGACGACGCCCATGTTCCATGTTTCGGCGACCCATGCCTGTTTCCTTGTCTCGATGGCGTCGGGCGGCAAGCTGATCTTGATGCACAAATGGGATGCCGAGGCAGCGATAGACCTGATCGAGCGCGAGACGGTCGCGCGGTTTTTCGGCGTGCCCACCATGTCGGCCGAATTGATGGAGGCGGCGGTGCGCTCTGGCAAATCCCTGCCGAGCCTGCGCTCGCTCGAGGCGGGCGGGGCCAAACGTCCCGCTGCGCAAGTGGGTAAACTCGCTAGAGCCATGCCGCATGCGGAACCGGCCACCGGCTTCGGCATGACCGAAACCAACGCCCTCGGCATTGGCATTCGCGGGACGGATTACATCAACCGCCCGGGCGCTGCCGGACGGCTCTATCCGCCCTTGCAAGAGCTCAAAATCGTCGATGATGATGACACTTTGGTCCCCAATGGACAGATCGGGGAGCTTGCGATCAAGAGCGCGGCGAATATGCGCTGCTATCTGAACAAGCCTGATGCGACCGCCGAGACTTTGCGCGATGGCTGGCTCTATACGGGCGATCTGGCGACGGTGGATGATGAGGGCATTGTGACCATTGTGGACCGCAAGAAAGACATGATCATTCGCGGCGGGGAGAATATCTCCTGTCTCGAAGTCGATGCGGCACTGCATACACATCCGGACATTGCCGAAGCGGCGGTGTTCTCGATGCCGGACGAACGTCTGGGCGAGACGGTGGGGGCAGGGGTGCAGCTTAAAGCCGGCGCCGATCTTGACGAAGCGACCCTGCAAGCTTTTCTGTGCGCGCAAATCTCCGCCTTCAAAGTGCCCGAAAAGATCTGGTTCCGCTCAGAACCTTTACCGCGCGGAGGGACTGAGAAGACCGACCGGCGGGCCTTGCGCACAGAGTGTCTCGGCGTGGGGGCTGGCAAATCCGTCCTCGGCGACTAACGGACGCGGCCCGCCTTAATCAGCAAACCAACGCGCATAGAGCGCCGTGGGCAACAATCTGTCACTGTCCTGTTGCGGCAGTGTCATCTCGCCCGCCTCCAGCGTGCCGCCAAGTGCGCTCACACGGTCGCCAAGCGTCTGCGCAATGGCGAGATAAGACAGCCGCACCGCATAGGCCGTGACGATCACAAAGAGCGGGTCGGGCGACAGCAAGGCGCGCACCCCGTCCAGCAGGTCCGGAAACTCCTCTTCAAATCGCCATGTCTCGTTCTTCGGTCCGCGCCCGAACTTTGGCGGGTCGAGCACAATTGCATCATATGTGTTCCCCCGCCGTTGCTCGCGGGCAATAAACTTCATCGCGTCATCTGCAATCCAGCGAACAGTGCGGTCGTCCAGCCCAGAGAGGGTCTGGTTCTCCTTGCCATAGCCGTTCGATTTCGGACTGGCATCGAGATGGACCACCTCCGCGCCCGCCTGAGCACAGGCAAGCGACATCATGCCGGTATAGCCGAACAGGTTGAGCACTTTGACCGGACGCCCCGCCGCGCGGATCTTCTCCTGCGCAAACCGCCAATGGACCGAATGCTCCTGGAAAATACCCAGATGCCGGAACGGTGTGCGGCGGACATTGAACGTCAGATTATCCCAACGCATTGGCCATTTGTCCTGCGCATTGGGCGAGATGATTTGCCAGTTCCCGCGCTCATCTGTGTCCGATTTCGCCGCAAACCGCGCATCGGCCTGCCAGTTTTCTGTGGGGTTTGCAGGCCTCCAGAAAGCCTGCGGGTCAGGGCGGATAATGCGCTGGGCGCCAAAGCGTTCAAGCTTTAACCCGTCACCGCAATCGAGCAATCCATAGTCAGACCAATCATCCGCGATTAGAAGCGTCGTTTTCTGTTTCATGTCTCAAGCTCCCGCGCGCCGATAAAGCCCTGCTGACGCCATGCCTCATAGCTCATAATTGCGGTTGCCTGTGCAAGGTTCAGACTGTCCGCCCCGCCGCGCATCGGGATGATCGCCAATGTGTCACACGCCGCTTCGACATGCGCGGGCAGCCCCGCCTGTTCATTGCCCATGAGAATCAGCGCGCGGCCTGTATAATCAGCTCTGTCATGGCGCACCGTGCCGTTCACGCTCGCCGCCAGCATGGTCAGCTTTTCAGCCTGTCGCCATGTGTTGAAGCTGTCAAAACCCGAGACCGCAAACGGAATATCAAAGACGGATCCCATAGACGCGCGCACTGCTTCAATGCTGTAGGGGTCACAACAGGTCTCGACCAGAACAACGCCCGCAAGTCCGGCGCAATCGGCCGTGCGCAGAACCGTGCCTAGATTGCCCGCGTCACGGATCTCGTAAAGCGCAAGCCAGATGCCGGTCTCGGGGGTTGGCAAGTCCTTCAAGGTCCGGTGCTTCTGGCGAAACGCGGCGACCACGGCGCCCGGATTGTCCTTACGGGTGATCTGCTCCATCACGCGGTCGGGCACCTGTACCACTTT